>QNAF01000034.1 GCA_003641405.1 Candidatus Zixiibacteriota bacterium
AATCAATAACATCAAAGATGTTAACGTTCAAACCGAAAAACTCAAGGTTGCTCACGACGGCACCTCCTCGGTTCTGGGCGGTTCCGGATTGCCGATGCCATTGATGACAGTTTCCGGCAGCTGACGGCACTCGAAATCTTTGCGCACAGTTTCGACGGCGCTGTGGGCAAATGAGAGATCAGACTCAGTGCGGTTTCTCGCTGGAATATGCTTCGCGAATTTCACTTGATCGGCGTGTTTGAAGAACTCCGAAAGATCGTCAAGAAGCGTCCCCGGAAGGCCGACCTCGCCAAAACATTCCAGAAACTGCTCAGTTGTCATCTCCAGAACGTCAACTTCGTAGATGCGACCGACGTATTCCCTCACGATCTCGGTCAGATCCAGATAGAACTCCTTGTGATGATTCTGGGCAACCAGGTCAGTCTCGCCAAGCAAGGCCAGTTTCTCAAAAGCAATCTCCCACGGCGGGCGCAGATCAAGAACAACCTCAGGTTCTCGCCGACGAATGTACATCCAGAGCACGATAGCTCCGACCAGAACTATGAATGCCAGTCCCCCCCAGATGTAGTACGTTGTATAGTCTCGCTCAAACTCATATTGGGCCTTGAGCCCCCTGATATCCACCGAGTCACCGGCGTTCTCAAGAAGCGACAGCACTTTGATCGGCACGGGTTCAGCCAGTAGAATCTTTCGCGAACTATCCGGCAGCGTGAAGATAACCGGTAGCGGGGGAATTGTGTAGTCGCCGGTCGTGTATGTGCTTAGCCGGAAAGTGGTCTGGCTTTCCGCGCGACCGTCCGGCAGATCTGTTTCGATATCCGGCAGGTAGTCCTTAACGTCAAAAGCCCCAAGATTCGCTCCAAGCGGAGGCGGGATCAATTCGTATGTGGTGTCATACCTGATTGTCAACGTATAGGTGATGAGATCGCCAATGTACGCTTCCGCCATATCCACGGACGTCTCTATCTCAATCCCCGGCAGAGTTGCAACGGTGTCCGGTTCCGACTGTGCGCCTGCGGAAACAGCCAGCGAGAGAAGAATGAATATGAAACAGAGTCGTGTCATGGCGCGATAAGCAGCTTTCACTTCACGTTGTAATCCAGGAACTCAACGTTTTCGGCTTGCACAAGGGTATTGATGTACTCGCTATAGGCTACCTCGGCTTTTTCCGTCTGATAATCCATATAGACCTGGCCACGCACAGAATCATAAGAAACGCCGCCGTAGCGCTCATCCTTGTTGGCTTCATAGAAATTGTGGACGTCAAGTGTATCGACTGGAATCTGCGGGATCACTTTGTCTACTACGAAACGATCAACAACCAACCGCTTGAGCATCTGTTCCCTTTGCCGCTGGATGTCCGGATCGGACAGGTAATCCTCTCTGATAGCCGCTGCGTACAGCAGTTCCACGCCCACATACTGATGCATGAATTCGACCCTGGCTGCTGACCCCAGGAACCGTTTCTGAACTTCAGGAGGCAACGCCAGTATCTGATGCTCGATTTCAGAGAGCCATATGGTGCGACTGCCGATCTTTGCGACGGCAACATCATCATCGTTGGCTGGTGCATTGTCAATGTTAGTTGCGGATTCGAGTTGACGTTTGGCATCAAGCACGTTGCCTAGTTTTTCCAGCGACGCCACCAGGTTCCGGGACGCTTCCGCCATGAACGAGCCCTGCGGATCATACTCCCTCGCGCGCAGGTAATATGCCGCCGCATGCTTGTAGTCCTTCAGATCGCTATAGTAGGTGCGGGCTATCAGGTAGTTGATGTTTGCACGTTGGAAGTTATCAAGATCGTCAAAAGATAGTGCCTTCTCGTACTCGGCAATAGCAGCACGGAACAGCCTGTTACTCTGCAGCTCTCCGGCCAGTCTCTTGTGCTGTTCTATACGCTCCGAGTGATCCGCTTCACTGCAGGACAACAGGAACATTGCTACCGTAGCACTGATAGCAACACAGACCAACAGTCCTCTTACCGGTTTATTCATCAATGTCGTTTTTCTCTCATCTTGAAGAAGTTGACGAGTGGACCAATGTATGACTCTTCAGTCCTGATGTTAATAAAGTCTACGTTTATCAATTGGAAATCGTGTTTGAGATTGGCGTTGTCTTCGGAAGCACGAGCCTCGAATTCCTGTCGAAACTTCTTCGACCCGGTATTTATCACGACCACTTCGCCGGTCTCGGCATCTTCCAACTCGATGATCCCGACATTCTCAAACTTGAGCTCCCGGGGATCGGAAATCTTAACTGCTACCAGATCGTGCTTCTTGTTGGACAACTGGACCGGCCTCAGGAAATTCTCAAAGAGGAAATCTGACACAAGAAACACCACAGACTTGCGCTTGATGACGCGATTGAAGTACTCGAGGGCTCCGGTTACATCAGTGCCTGTGCCTTCGGGCTTAAAATACAGAATCTCCCGTATCAGGCGCAGCACATGTGAGCGACCCTTCTGGGGCGGCACGAATTTCTCAATGCGGTCGGTGAAGATTATCAACCCGACTTTATCATTGTTCTTGATCGCAGAAAAGGCTAACAACGCGCACAGTTCAGCGGCAGTATCACTTTTGAAACGCTCCCGCGTTCCAAACTGGCCTGATGACGACGCATCCACCAGCAGTACCACCGACAGCTCCCGTTCTTCGCGGAATTTCTTGATGTACGGGTAGCCGGTGCGAGCAGTCACGTTCCAGTCAATAAGACGAATGTCGTCTCCCGGCTGGTACTGACGAACCTCTTCGAACTCCATCCCCTGTCCTTTGAACGTAGAATGGTATTCACCTGAGAACAGGTCGTTCACCAGTCGCTTGGTCCGGATCTCAATGTACCGGATCTTCTTGAATAGTTCCTTTGGAATCATCTAAGAAGGCTACGGTACTTCAATAGTGTTGAATATCTTCTGAACGATGTCATCCGAAGTCATTTCTTCAGCCTCTGCTTCGTACGTCAACAGAACGCGATGGCGAAGCACATCTACACCGATAGTTTTTACATCCTCAGGCGTCACGTAACCTCTCCCCTTTAGGAAAGCGTGAGCCTTGGCGCCAAGGCTGAGATATATTGTTGCCCTGGGCGAGGCACCAAAGGCGATAAGGTCTTTCACATCGGCAAGACCGTATTTCTCGGGTTCGCGCGAGGCAAACACAATGTTAACAATGTACTCCTTAACCTTATCATCGATATACACTGACCGCACTACTTCCCGAGCATGAATAATGTCCTCGGTAGTGATGACACGCTCGACCTCAAACTTGGTGACCGCAGCGTTGCGGTCCATGATCTCCCGTTCCTCAGCAGGGTTGGGATAACTGATTTTGAGCTTGAGCATAAACCGGTCAACCTGTGCTTCCGGAAGCGGGTATGTCCCTTCCTGCTCAATCGGGTTCTGCGTCGCCAGCACCAGAAACGGTTCATCCAGCTTGAACGTAGTGTCACCGATTGTCACCTGGCGCTCCTGCATAGCCTCAAGAAGGGCCGACTGCACTTTGGCAGGCGCCCGATTGATCTCGTCGGCCAGAATGATATTGGCAAACACCGGCCCCTTCTTGACGGAGAACTCCGCCTTCTGGGGGTTATAGATCATGGTGCCGATCAGATCGGCTGGGAGAAGGTCCGGCGTGAACTGGATTCTCTGGAACTTGGCCTGAATAGCCTCGGCAAGCGTACTGACCGAGAGTGTCTTTGCCAATCCTGGCACACCCTCAATGAGAATATGACCATCCGCCAGGATGCCGACCAGCAATCGCTCGATCAGGTATTTCTGACCGACAATTACAGAGCTAATCTGGCCGGTTAGCCGTTCAACAAACGCGGCTTCTTTCTCAACTGATTTCTGGATTTCCTGAATGTCGATATCCATCGATCCTCCAAACCTCGTATCTATATTCGTCACATTTTTTCAAACAAGTCGCGGACCTCCGCCTCAAGGCGAATAACTTCTCCCGGTGTTGATGCCACCGGAGCAAACTTTTCCTTCTCGGCACGAATCAACCACCCACTGATTTTTTCTTTGGCCACCGGACTGAGGGTTGTGGTCGCAAGTTCCTCTGCTATCGCTTCGGCAGATTTTCCGGAGAGATTGATTTGATACTGCAAACTGACAAAAGTAGTCAGTAATTGATACAATCCCGTCTGGAACTTCTTGAGATCACTCCCGGCTTCCTGTTTCACAACCGTAAGTTGCTTCAGGAACGCCTGGGTAGGAGTGAAAAACACTTCCTTAGGTTTCCTTCTCTTATATATCAGCAGACCGACAAACACCGCACCAAGAACAACCACCCCGATCACAAACACAAGCCAGAGGGGGATACTGTCGTCTTCGGATAGAGTGACCGCTCGCGGCTGCGCCACGGTAACAGTCATTGGGTCGGTGGTCAGAGTACCAACGACCGAATCCGGCCAGCTAACAAACTCAATTGTGAGAGGCTCAATCGTAGCAACACCGGATAGCGTCGGCGATAGAGCGTACCTGAACAGCTTGGTTGTCGTTTCTTCGACACCGCTACCGGTCGAACTCACTTTTGAGGAAAACCTGGCAACTTGCAGCCCGGCACACTGCAACCGAAGAGCTTTATCGAACCGGTAGGCCGTAGGCGAACCATCCCAGGTAATAGTGATCTCAACCGAAGCTGTATCCTCAAATGCCATTTCGACACGGTCAATTGACTGTGACACTGAGACAGCCTGCACCATTGCCGGCAAGAGCAACAAGGCCAGAATAACTGTCATAGCACGTGGGTGGGAAATCAAGTCAGTTCAGTCTCATTCTCAATGGTTCATAATCCAATCCGGTTTTATTACACAACGCTTAACCATTTGTCAAACCCTTAGTTATGACAACCGGTCAGGCGCCGCTACTCCTCGATTATACTGGTATCTGCTCAATTGGTTTCAGTTTTCACTATGCCAGTACCAATGCTATCAGGCCCAGCAACATGCCAGCTTTGAGACCCGCCGAACCAATCGCCAACATCAACCGATTTGGGTTACCCCAGACGAATATCATCAGGGCCAAAAGTGGCAGATCAACAAGATAAACCGTGATAATCTCATAGGTCCGACCAAACCAGCCTTCGAAAATTGGCACATAGGTCAGAACCGCCAGCGTCAACAAAAGTCCCAAGGCTACCAGCAATGAGCCGGAAACACCTATGACCTGTGGAAATGTAACAACCCCTGCTCTGCGATCACCTTCAATATCCTGAACATCCTTAACAATCTCACGGACCAGGTGCATAAAGAAGGCAAAGACGAACGGGATTAGCGGACCGGGTAACCGAAAAGCAAGTGCCGGATCAACTGCCAGTCCTCCTGTCAGGAACGTCAGCCCCGCCAGCAATGCAACTGCGATATTGCCCACCACCGGTACTTTCTTTAGCCACAGGTTGTACACCAGCAGCAGGGCAATTGCGACCAGCGCCATCATAGCTACTGGCAGACTCACGACCAGAGACAGGACAACTGCTATCAGGTTGAGCGCAATAGCCATATTGCGGGCGGTTTTCATTGAGATTGTCCCGCGAACGAGAACGCGCGAAGGACGATTGATACGATCGATTTCGACATCGACCATGTCGTTCACGATATTTCCAGCCGCACACACAAACGCGGCAGCCAACGATGCTACCATCGGGCCATAGTAGGCGGGCGCCAGCCATGTAAGATAGGCTCCTATCCACACTCCCACTGCGGCTAACAGGCAGTTTACAGCCCTTGTCAGACGTATGATCTCTACAACCCTCAACACCATAGACTATAGGCTCCATTTCGATAGGCAGTCAACTAATTATAGTTCCGAAGAGAACTCGATCGAAAGACGCGGCTCATCAAAAGTGCTGTCTTCTCCCCAACCGAACGAGATACTTACTGAACGGACGCTGTCAGACAAGACTATTCCCAAACCGTATCCGACTCGCCACAATTCTTCGGTCATAGAGCCCCCATCAGCAATTGCTACCCGACGATTGATATATGCAGCGTCACAGAAGACGGACAGATAGCCTGAGCCATATAGCAGACGTGGCTCAAGGGTGCCAAAAGCCGTGCGTTGGGCGGCGAATTGCTCGTTGCGGTAACCACGAAGTGTTCCCGACCCACCGATAAAGATCAACTCTGAAGAAGGTAGTTCGGATTCTTCGCTCTCGATTCCAGCATAGTTGATATTCGCGTGTCCTGCAAACCGACCGAGCAGACTCTGATATCCACCGACTGAAAAACGCCCACGTGTTTCGTTGAACGCTCCGCCACCGGACCCGGAGCCAGAGTAGCTTCGGTGAACATAGGTCACTGAAGCATCGAGCGTTGTGCCGCCTATCGGATTCTGAGCGGGGGATATTGTAGAACGATGAATGGCAAACTCCAAGCTGTAAGCTGAATATGATCGTTCACCGACCAATACCCTGCTGTCGGCGGGTTCCACTCTTCTCCAGCCAGCGGCAAGATCGGTCGTCAAAATATGACTCCACCGCGCAGAATAGCTTCCGCTCGTACTGAACTCATAGAAATCATCCCGATAGTCACGGGTTGACGCAGTGAAACTCAGGTGGCCGACTCCAAACAGAAACAAAGGCTGCTGATAGCCGATATCCAGTCGGTAACGATCTTTCTTCCGGCGCTCCGACATAATCGAAACCTCTCTGCCCCCCCCGAACAGATTCCGCAACTGCATGTCCAGATTCCATACCAGACCGATCCGATCATCCGGAACATAACCTGCCCCACCGAACAAGTAGAACTGCGGCCTCTCGGCAAAGGTGAATTCGAGATCGACCTCATTGAATCCCGGTCGCGGATGGACTGTGATAGGCGAACGAAAACGCAAGAATGGAATAGCAGCAGCGTCTCGCTCAGCATGATTGAGCCCTGACTGGGTGAGCGAATCACCGGTGGCCATGTCCAGGTATTTTCGGATAACGGCGGGTCGGGATCTGGACAGACCGGTGAACACGAAATCGGATACGCTCACTCGCGGTCCCGGATTTATCTCAACACTAATACTGACCTCGTTGCCCGACCGAACAACATTAGTTACGGTTGCACGAGCGAAGTAATGACCGGATTCGTATTGACTGCTGGCAAGAATCTCAGAAAGAACGCTGTCGATGCTCGCCTGTGTAAACGGAAGATCCAGAGAAACCGCACGGCATGAGTCTCCATCAATCGCAATCTCTCTCAGACGACACTGTCTGCCGGCGGCCACGATCAGACGACCACTTTCCCAGTAAGCAACAGCATCCAGGTAACCATCCAGTTGTAGCCATGTCACCACTGAATCCGGCCACCAGGATTGGGCATCATCGGCAAGCGCCGACACTTCCAAACGGCGCTCGACTACCGGCGCGATATCCGGGCATTGGCCGACATAGTTGATGTCAACCGACGCAATCGAAATCACTCGCAAAACTGCAAGCAGCACTGTCAAGAGAAGTGTCCGCATGTCCGGCTTAGAAGCGCGCCACCACCTCCCCTCTCGCGGTCACTCGCCCCGTTCGGTCGTTTGAATGCCGACCGGTCAGAGATGTACTCATCCGCAAACCGTCTTTCACGGCGTAGTCGAATGACGCTGACCAGACAGCACCCTTATCACCGGCGCGGTTGCCCGTTAGTTGATAGGATGGTACACCGTCCACGTTTTCGAACTGCTGCTGGTAGAACTCCACCGATGTACGAAACTCGCCCTGACTGAACACTCGAATGCGTGACCCAACAGTGGAGGAGTAGATGCTTGAACGCTCGGCTTGATCGGAGCGGGCCTGGCGAAAACTTCCAAAGATGCTGACTTCACCGACTGTGAGTGCCTGTCGCACTCCGACAGTCAGTTTGTAACCATCGGTCTGTCCTGAACCACTGTAATAGCGATCTCTCTCAAGACGGAACATCTCCAGCTCCTGCTCGAGGTAGCTACTGCTGATTACCTGTTTCAGCGTGAGTACACCCTTGAGGTTATCACGCTTGGGAGTGGTTCCGGCTGCTTCGCGGATATCCATATCCTGCAGCAGTCTCACATTGATGGCATAAAAGCCCTGCACTGACAAAGCATGAACAACAGCCGAGTTACGCCGCATGTAATACAGGTACGGTTGGTCTGCGTCGGTGACAAAAGGAAGCACCCATGCGATACTGCGTTTGCCGCCTTCTTTGAGTTCTTCCTCGACATTGGACGACAGCCGAATTCGCAGACCATGCCAGTCCTTGCTCACGTAGAACGCTTTCTCTGCCCTGTGCACTCGAGCCTGGTCTGTGAGAATTTCTTCGACCTCAATGTAGTCCCCGCCCGGATCAGGAACATAGATGTCACCCTCACGGGAGTAGTCACCAAGACCGTGATCGACTTGAAGATATGTGATACCACGCGCATTGCGACGTTCATCGGAAATTGTATAGGAAGTGTTCAGCGTGAAACGGTTTCTGGCGGAATGGTAGCGAAGGTTTGATCTTCCAAGGAAACTACCTTCCTCACTATCCCTTCGCTCAAGCAACTGATAGGTAACGAACGCCTCGTAGTTGAAATCCCCAAACCGGCGATTGGCCGAAGTCGACAGGCGATGTCGCTTCAGCGCTCGTTCCCACGATCCGGCAAGTGAGTCTTCGACGTAGTACTCGTATTTCAGGACCTCTCCATTTCCGCTTGAGCCGCTGCCATGCTTACAGACAAATTCCATCCGGTCGAACCGAGCCCCGGTCCACTCTGATTCATACCGGTGAAGTCGTCTATCGCGTTCATACTGAAAGGACAGGTTGAGCGACGGCAGCGGCAACAGTAAAACACCGGCGGCATAGGTGTCAGCTTGTCCATTTCCCGACGAAGGAACCTGATGAAGTTCTGCGGAAATTGATCGCCAGTCGACAGTCAACTCCCCCCGCTCTCCCAGGGCTATCTGTATCCCGGCTGAGCCCCGACGCGAATCAAACCGATCCGTAAAATCCAGTACACCGACAGATGAATTGAATGAGACATGACTAACCGGACTGATCGTTACACTCCCCTCGTGGAGAGTCTCGTCAGTCTCACGAACAAAACCTACGGGAATCATGAAATCGCGAGCAAAATCCGCACGGTCAAGACGCTCTCTAAGATTGAAATCAGCCTGCCTGACACGCCGCTGGAACCTCAGACTGTTCTCCTTCCCATACCACTGCCAGGTTTTGTCTGATCGAATAGAGTAGAAAAAGGCGTCGTTGTCAGAATCATCCAAACTTGACCAGAGGTTGGCGTCGGTGCGACTGGCACGCACGTCTGCGACCAATGAGCCGAACACGGCAGTCTGGCTCCCGACCAGAACTTGACAGTAATCGGCCTGCTGAGCGACCGGAAGAATTACCTGCGGCACGTAATCTCCCTGACCGGCGCCAACATACTCATAGCGATCTACTCCCAGAAAACGATAACTGCCGTTGCCGGGTCCGGCATAGCTGAAACGGACCGAAAAATCCCCATCGGGTACACCAACAAACGAAAATACGGAATCGGGAAGAGAATCAACAACCAGGATGTAGGCACCGCTCGTATCCGGTGTGACACCCGAACGCATGGCCACCGAGTCGCCAGCCTCCGCAAGAATCGCTCGATCGGAATCTGACAGATCCCCTGCCAGTGGTTGGTTCTTGTCATCTCCTTCGCGCAGAACTTCTGCCGAGAGAAAAAGCGCCGAGTCACCCGCGTTGACGCCACCTCCGAACGTGAGCAGTTGCTCCCGAAAATCAATTGATTGCGGTTCGTAGTCTACTTCTATGCGGCTACGGCTGTCAATGGGATGCTCAACTGTGAACGTGACCCGTCCCGTCGGGTAGTCAACCATGTAGTCTTTGTTTGCTCCACGCTCAAGCTGCTTGCCATCCAGCCACACCCTCTCCGAACCGGGGACAACAGCACGTACGTTGTGTCCGGAGCCTACCTGGTAAGGCCCCTGGAAACCGTCCTGGCCTGTTATTGAAAAACTTGCGAACCGACCACGGGGCCGCGCTGCCGCACCATGCACATACCAGCGAGGGAAACTGAGATCAACCGAGACCCCCGAGACTGATTTTTCTCCAGCAGATCCATGTCCGCCTCTAATCGCAATGTCTCCGACTTGCATTCGCAAACGAGTTGATTTGAGAGTAAGATTGATCTTGTCCAGCTCACCAAGTCGACTGTTGGCTGTGCCATAGGTTGGGTTGTACCCTCGATCAGAGACGGAGCCGGAAAGCTCAAGGCCGGGAGACAATTCACCCGCGATGTTCAGATCGAGAGACTGTCCAAAATCTGAACCACCGGTCGATCTTGCTGAGAAACGAAACGACTTGGCTCCCGACAGTTTGACAGTCTGTCCATGAGATCTTCCGGAACGAGAAACACTCTCATCAGGAACCGGTCGGGGTCTCACTGTTGTGGAAGATACTTCCGGCAAAGAACGCCCGTACGATTTCTGCATCCAGACGGGCACCGGATAGTAGATAACCGTTAGCGTATCAGCGACACCAAGTGTTACCGCGGACAGATCGAAATACCCCGCGCCGGATACAAAGCGGTAATCGAGTTCGCGACTTAGTAGCTGTCCGTTGAGATACAGCGAATCCGAATTCTGAAAGATGAACAAGGCACCTGTTTCCAGCCGGGTGGGAACATCCACATCCGAAAAACTGCGACTCACTCTCGCGGACGCACACTCGGAAAAAGAGAATTCGATCAGTACAATCGCAATGAGCAGAAATCCGGCGGTTCGCCAGGTCATAGGTCCGACCGACTACTGGTCCTCGAACATCACCAGGCACACCAGCAATCGATCATTGCCGGTATCCGAAATAAGAAGTCGACCATCGGTAAGAAAAGCCAGGTCGGACGGATTGCTCAACGGCTTATCGCATCCGGGGATGAGCGGGCCTGCTGTCAGCAAGACATCACCGGTTGGATCCACACACGCCAGTTGTCCCGTCCTGTCGTCCAATACCCAGATGAGACCATCGGGGCGCACGACCAGGGCATGCGGCGACTCAAATGTATAGCTGAGGATATCGCCGTCGAAATTACCCTGCTCGTCGTAGATAACTACCCGGGAGTTTCCGGCATCACAGACGTAGAACCTGTCGCCGGGTACGGAGACGATCTTCTGTGGGTAATTCAGCTCTCCCCCGCTATAACCGAACTCGCCGACAAAACGATCGAATCTCCCGATATTGTCGAAAATGGCAATCCGGTGATTCTCAGTGTCACACACCCAGGTTTCCCCGTACCGTGTAACAGCCACACCGGAAGGCATACCGAATTTCAGAGGGTCATCAATGTCTCGGAATCCGATCTCATCCACGTACTGGAGACGAGCATTATGACGACAGATGCGGCGGTTGCCAAAATCGGTTATCAGAAGATTCAGGTCATTGTCAACTGTAACAAATACGGGGTCTTTGAACAGGCCAGGCGCACTGCCATGTCCTCCTATGTCCTGCTGGATAATAAGATCACGATCGAATCGAATCAGCCTGCTGTTTCCGGTATCTGTCAGGTAGACGTTTCCTCTTTTGTCAATCGCTAAACCGCTCGGCGCTCTAAGAGGCTGTCCAAGGATACGGCCACTTATGATAGTATCCAAAACTACGGCCGTAGGGCATTTGGATATCCGCTCCTCTGAAGTCTCCAGTTTTGTCGATTGTCCACATCCCACAACCAGCAGCATGAGGAGTAGCAGCACACAATGGCCAGAGAGCTGTTGAGAAAATGATTTATCGTATTCGATAGTCAGGATATTCGTCTTCCCCGCGAAAGCGGGGATCCAGTAACTTGTTGACATACCTGGATTCCTGCTTTCGCAGGAATGACAGTGAGAGCGGAGCAGCAACCTGCCCGCACTCCGTACGGTGTTTTTCAACACTCTGCCAGAGAGCAATCGCATAATCAGAAACCGGGATAAATGGCAAAACTTAGCTGACGTCGCGAACTGAACGGATCGATGGAGAACTCAAATTTCGGGCCACTGCCCGCAGGCTCGGTAGTGCGTATCCGGCGTTTCGACCTGAGTGCATCGCGTATGGAGTCTATCACAGAAACCATCCGGTCCACAACCGCAAGACCCAACATTATCTCGGCACGTTCAAAAGCATCGCGGCTTCGGTTCTTGATATCACGAAACGCCAGCCTCTCTTCGGTGCTCTGCCACTGCCAGTGATACTCCGGTACGTCCGGGAAATACGGTCTGCCCGGGTCTCCAACTCGACCGGCCCCGTTGTAGTCGTCAGTGTTGTCATAAAAACCTACAAGGTCTACGAAATCATCGCTCTTGCCTTCCAACTGCGCATTGGCGTGCGATGCCGCAAATCCTATATAGTCATCCTTCCGCCACTGCCCGTACTGGTAAAACGAGAGATAGCCAACCCAGGTGAGTACCTCGGCTGCAAAGAAATACCGTGCCTTCTTGCGATTCCCAAGATAGTACTGCCCACCTCCCGGGACTAACGCTGAGAAGAGAGCGGCCTTATAGACAGATTTTCCACCGGTTTCGCCTTGACCAAATTCCAGGCTCCCTGCTGTTCCGGTTGTCTGATCGGTGTCAAACTCTGAGGTCGCCAACAGCAACCGGGTGTCCATGCTACAGAGGATACTTGTCTGCAAAGGCTCCGAAGCTGACGCACCCATTGAAGTCAGGAAAAACAGAACGACAAATGGGAGAAGACATTGTCTCATACTGGTTCGCCTTCCTTGCAGGCTATTGAAGATCCGACCGCATGCGGTGGTGTCAGGTGTCTCTGCCTGATACCCCTGCTGATTGCCGCCACTGCCAGGCAGAGACGCCTGGCAGCACTGTGAAACGGGTATGCATATCCGAATAAAGTCACTTTTCAATAACCTGCTAAAATTTGTAAGCCACGTTTAGAAACGGCGTATCCGCTGCCGTGTGAAAGGTCTTCAATTCGGCGCTCACGTTCAAACGCGCAAAAGCGTTGTCCTGATCGGGAGTCTTGCTGTTATGATGCCGAACGACGAAATAGGCTTCGAACGCGCTGATTAGTCGGTTTGCCATCGACACAGCTATCATCTTGGTGGCCCTGCCGTATTTCTGGTTGGCGTCGTGTCGCAACGACTCGTAATAGAACCTCTTGGCGGAGTAGGGTGTCGAGTTCGGATCGTTACTTATGGGCACAGTGTTGGTGGAATCACGATCATCCCACGTGGTTCCATCCGGAAGCACGGCGTCATCCCATCCCCACAGGAACTGATCGTACTTGCCGGTCATCTCGTAATACTGTTGCGTCTTGGTGTCAGGAAGATGGTGAAGCCCGGTGATTGACTGATCGCTACTTACACGATAAGCCCATGAGATGTAGTCCTCGTACCTGTCGCGATGCCACCACTGATCGTTGAAGGCCTCGTAGACATCGGTGGCATCGTCACCGTCATTGTGCCACTTGACGTGCAATACCCAGGCAGTAATCTCAGCGCCGAGAAAGACAAACGGCTTGACGCGACTGCCATAGTAGTACTGGCCCAGACCCGGCACCGCGGCAGACAGCGCAAATGCTTTGAGTGGCGATTTCTTCTTGATAATTGCCTTACCCCTAGCATCCTGATCATTCACAAAAGCAGAGATCTCAGAATCAGTGTTGGAGAAATCGTCCCCTGATAGAGCAAACGAGTATTTCAACTTGTGCATGTCATCAGCCAAAAGCGAGTTCTCCAATTCAAACGCACTGACGGACATCACACTGCCCAAGACAAGAAGAACGAAAACAATTGATGTGCGAGCCGGCGAACGTCCAGTCATCAGCGTAATTCCTCATCTTATGACGGCAATATCTGTAAACGCAGTAGTTGATTCGCCGCCGAAATCAACCTCAATCACACATCGATAAACACCCGGCGTCACGGAACCGCAATTCCAGGTGATTTCATGGTCGGTCCCGCCGCCTGTGGCGCCGTCGAATACGGCGACCCTGACACCCGAAAGGTCATACAGGTTCAGCGACACACTGTTGGCATCCTGACCCAGGAAATAACGAATGCGTGTAGAACCTTCAGTTACCGGATTCGGGTAGTTGTAGAACTTCTCCTCAGGGAAACTCGTCGCATACGTTTTGATCGGGGGAAGATTCCCCTGCATTGCAAAACTGCCGTGTGGATCGGAACCACCCATCGGCCAGAACATTGAAGTTGTATCAAGATCGACTTCCCAGGCATAGAACCA
>QNAF01000035.1 GCA_003641405.1 Candidatus Zixiibacteriota bacterium
GTACAGCGTAAACGGCAGGCAGATCTGGCTTGACTCACAACGGAAAACTGTCGTGTCATTGCCAAATGCAAATACAGGTTCCTGGTTGACTTCGACAGTGTAGGTCAACGAGGTAGTGTCCGCAGCCCCGCATTCATCCGCAACCGTAACTGTAGCGCTGTATGTTCCGTCGGAATTGGCGTCAAAACACCATAGACCATCGGTCGTAACAGTGCCGTCACCGGAAAGTCGAGCCCAGGCGAGCGTGCCGCCATCAACGTCGTTCGCTGCAAACTGGTAACAGATCTGATCCTGGTTGCAAAGGAATGTGTCAACCGGCGTGGCCGGATCAACTGCGACGGGGTTGCTGTTCATCGCGATATCCGCCACAACCTCGCACGTATCAGTGCCGCATGGCGTGGCCGCAATAACTTCTATTACATAATGGCCGGAAGTATCAGCAAGAAAACAGACATTTCCGGCGTCGTAAGTACCTATCGGACTGACCGTAACGGTCGCACCGCTGCCCACAACACCGACCGGTATACAGACTGGCTGGCTTTCACACAAGAACAGGCTTTGCGGATCGGGACAATCTATCTGAGCCCCCTGACCGATTTCCACATCGAATGTTACATCGCACGTGTCGGCGCTACAGGTAGCTTGAGCGATGATTCTAATTACGTAGCTACCGGAAGCATCAGCATAGAAACAGAGTTCACCATTCTCATAAACACCGTCGGAAACGCTTACAGTTGCCGAAGCGGGAGTGATGTCAATCTGTTGACAGACGGAGTCAGCCTCGCAGAGCGAAACGCTGATCGGTCCGGTCGGGCAGTCGATCGAGGCATACTCACCAAACGTGACGTTGACTACCACGGTGTCTCTGTCAATAGCTCCGCACGAATCTGTTACCTGGACAATAAACTCATAGCTTCCGTCAACACTGGGCGTGAAACAGATCTGATTCGCCGCGGTGTCGATCGCGCCGGAACCTGAGATCATGGCTTCCACGAGATTTGCCATACCCTGAGGATCACTGACCACATAGTCAACACAGATTTCCTCAGGCTCGCACAGGTCAACTGCCTGATCCTCGCCGAAAGCTACTGTCGGTGGTTCATTGACGATTACGTCGTAGCTAAGATTAGTGGTATCAGCCAGGCCGCAGGAGTCGGTTATGGACACCTCGGCGCTGTATGTCCCGCTTGCTACCGGTGTAAAACACCACAGGCCCCCAGCAGTAAGGTTTCCGTCACCACTCAGTTGTGCCCAGACAAGCGTACCACCATCGGTGTCATTAGCCTGGAACTGGAAACAGATCTCTTCGGCTGTACACTGGGTAACAGCGACGGGGCTTGCCGGGTCAGTCAGAACCGGTGCAGAATTGATCGTGACGTTATAAACAATTGAGGAAGTGTCAGCGGCACCACAGGAGTCTGTTACGATTACGGACCCTCCGTAAGAGCCACTGATCGTCGGCGTGAAACAGAACAGGCCTTCGGGAGTGATCGCGCCCACTCCGGCGTAATGAGCCCATGTGAGCGTTCCGCCGTTCGGATCAATAGCACTGAAAGCATAGCACAACTCTTCCGGTTCACACTGGAAGACCGTTACTTGCGAAGGATCGTTGGCTACCGGCGGTTCATTCTTGTCAATCGTAACCACTACCGTGTCGTAGTCATCCAGACTACACTCATCAACGGCGTGGATAATGAAAGTGAACGCGCCTTCCATAGTCGGCGTGAAACAGATCATGCCCCCGTTAAGGGCACCGGGACCAAGCGTAAGTTCTGTATAATCAAGATTGTCGTCCGGATCACTGAACGAAACCGGTAGACATATCTGGTCGAATTCGCAGACGAAAAAGCTCTGGTCTGATCCTGCATCGGCGACCGGCGGGCTGTTTAATGTGACTGTGACAAAGATATCGTCGGACCCGATATTGCCACAATCGTCAGTCGCGGTGACTGTAATCTCGTAGACACCGGTCGTATCGGCCAAAAAGCAGATATCCTCAGTTGTCGGGGAAGGTGCCGTTCTGGCTGCAAGAGCATCTATCTCAAGTGATCCGCTCTGACAAGTTATTTCAACTTCGTTAAACGTGATGCCGTCAGGCAGATCAAACGTCACACCACCCATACCAGACGATGCTGACCCTCCTGGCAATGTCCGCGTAATAGAGTGAACAAGATTGCCATCTTTTCTGAATTCGAGCAGCGAAGTACCGCCGCCATTGGTGTTCGTGAACACCACAAAGTCAACATTGGCGCCGTTGCAGGAAGTAATGTCCTGACTGTAGCCCATCACACACGTGTAACCAACACCAAAGGCTACTGAACCGTCACCATCACCACCGTCAGGACCACCGGCACCAGCAGTCGTGAACGTAAGATCAGTTGGAGAACTGAGCATATGATCTGCAGAATTACCTGGCTCAAGACCGTTGGGGAACGAACCGTAGTCAACGACCATATCAGAGAACATGAAGTTCGGCAGCGTAACGTCTACACCGGACTGACTATTGACCGGCGGCACGAAATCAGAAGCTGTGTACAGGATCGTTCCCGGAGCCCCGCCTCCAATCTGGGTGATAGAACCGCCCAACTGGTTTATGCGGTCAACCTGATCATAATCCGCGAGTGTACCAGAGTATTGTCCGGAGTTGGTTGTTACCGATGTAACATCACACTCGGCGTCAATGATATCCACTGGAAGACAGACCTCCGCAGGGTCACAGAAAAACAAGGACATATCATCCGGTAGCGTCACAATTGGAGCCGTACTTATTGTTACGTCATAGACTATCGTCAGCGTGTCAGACCCGCCATTGCCGTCGGTAACTTCGAACTCGACCGTGTATATGCCGCTACTGCCGGGGGAGAACTCGTAGTACCCGACCACAGGCGTTGTCGACGGTGTTGATGTCAGAGTCCCCGGACCGGAGAGTATGCTTAGTGTGAGTATGTCAGTCGGGTTGGGGTCTGTTACCTGAATTGTGTCATAGATGGTTTCGCCAAAACAGAGCGTCATTGTCTCTGTGGCGTTTGGGGTTGTGAAATTGGGTGGGTTATTGGGAGGACAGAACAGTGTCGAAAACTGAATACCATTGCCCTCGTACGCCCAACTGCCCGAATACCGTTCGTTGTATGTACACTTGCCGTCATCCGGGATCAGCCCATTGACGTTGTATGACTCGCCGGGAAGAGGTACCTGCGTGAAGCGGCTGGTGTTGGGATCATGTGTAGGGGCATTTACCTGGTACTGGTCGGTGATACCCGCATATGTATCGGTGAATCCAGGAACATCTTCAAGTGGAGTCATATCCTCGCCGAGGAATACTGTCCCTTCGTTAAACTGCGAACCATGCCCGGGACCCGAACTCCACAGATTAAAATCGACCGCACAGCCTGCAATGACAACCCCCAGGGTATCGCGATAGTCGCCGATATTATTGGGCTTGGCATAATCTACCGTGTGATCCCACCAGATCTCGTACAGATTCTCAGCGATGGAATCCGGCCATTTCACCCAGCCCCAACGGTCGTTCTGAACCAGGTTACATGACAGTTCGAATCCTTGAGACCAGAAATTAACGTTCAAAGCTGGTGGCTGATCCATGATTACCAGTATAGAACCGTGGAACTGCTCCAGTGATACACCGCGGGTGAAAAGATGGTTGGCAATGTACCATTTTCCGGCAGCCGTGTCGTTGTAGATATAGTAACCACCTACATTAACATCCAGCGGCTCCGGCATCTCGGGCACCCCCTGAAAGTACGAGGAGTCAATCATATTATAGTTGGGTGGTGGACCAGGCGGATTATTACCCGGCGGCCAGTAGTACTTATCGTCAGCAGACGTTGAAGCGACACTGGCAAGAAGTACCAGGGCAACGAGCAGAACTATACGCTTGTTAATCATGACGCAACCATACCTATATCATTGAGCATTTTTTTCGGGACCATGGGCAGTGAATGTTTCACAACCAAATAAAGACTTGTAAATCGACCTTATGTGAATCATAAGGTAAACCGGAAGGAGCACTTTGACTTAGAGATAGGTGCTATGTAGTATCAGAAGTCAAATTTCTGGACTGCGGGACTTGAACAATCGTCCATACACTCCTTCCAATGTTTACCCAATATCGTTTGTGACAGGCAGAACAAACCGTCCTGACCTATCACTATTGATAATACTCTATTATAGAGATTATGTCAAGCTGAAAATGCCCGCCTAACGGGGTCTTTTTGGTACCTTAGACACCCTGAACCGGACTCATAATATCCGGTTTTACTTGAACTTGTCTGAAATTGCCGATTGCATCAGTCATCGTCGCCCGAACTCTGCCGGATTCGCTCGATTTTGTGAATAAATTCACCAGCTTCGAGTTTCGACAGACCGGCTTTCACTAGAGCCTCTTTGTCCGGCGCGAAATCACCGATGGCCCCCGAAAGAATCTTCAGCTCAACCGCCGAGAACCCCAGCGCGTTGAGCCGGTAATCTTCGAATGCCTCCCAGCTCATCGGGCAGGTCGCCTTGACAATCTGGCCAATCACGTCAGCATAGACCCGAATTTCGTACTGGGCGTGGCTGTCCATCCGTAACCGGAGGAAATGCAACAGGTTATGAAGGTCAATCTTCCAGTACCACTCGGTATATAGTGACAGCGGCAGGTTGATCCGCGCCAGTTCGCGCGCCAGTCCGGCCTCGATAAACCGGTTGTATTCTGTAAACAGATGCGCCTGGCTTTCTTCCTGGTGTTCGGCGAACGCTGCTTTCTGGTCGTCAGGGAGTTCTTCGGTGGAGCGGGCCTGATGGTTGGTTTTGGACTGAGTCCGAAGCTGCTGGGGTTCCGGCCGGTAGAACTCTTCTTTCATGACTGAGTAGCGGCCTGAGTACTCGTTGACATTGGCGGTCCGGTGGCGAATCCACTGCCGGGCGACAAAAATCGGCAGCTTGACATGAAACTTGAACTCGACCATCTCGAACGGCGACGTATGCCAGTGCCCGAGCAGGTATCGGATCAGTTCCCGGTCGCGTGATTTCCTGGTGGTGCCTTCGCCGTAGGAGACCCGCGCTGCCTGAACGATAGCGGCGTCGGAGCCCATGTAGTCGATCAGCCGTACAAACCCGTGATCGAGGACTTTGAATTCCTGATTCAACAACGCCTTGGGGTCTTTGGAAACAATCTTCGCCACACACTTCCTTTCGCTAAGAGAGGAATATAGGCCGGTGGTACGCGCCGGGCAACGGGTTTGAACCAGAAAGTGATTGACAGAAGCGATTATTCGCAAGATAGTAGTATGTAATCGACCTTAGTTGATTCGATTTGTGAGCTACGCGTTTTGGGGATTAACAGACCATGGACTACATGACGCCCGAGGGATGGAATCAACTCAGTTGGTCCCGTTTTGATCCTGATCTGAGGGGAAATTGGACGCTTCGTCTTTTACCACATTACGCTGCTATCTTCGATATCCGTGAACCTGATATTGCCGCTCAGTCCTGTGACGGCTGGCTGAATTCCAGTACGGGGAAATCCAGGTACTGCAGATTCAGAGATCTGGATCTCGAAGCAAGGCGTCGCATACAAGACTTCATCAAAAACTACGAAGGTGTTGGGATTGTCGGCCCCAGCAGCATGATAAGAACCCACTTCGGCGACAACCTGAATTCTTGCATAGCCCTGAGCCGCACATTTCAAAAGCGAGGACACGAAAAGAAGTCACTACGCATGCCTGTTTACAAGGCTGTCTTTGAATACAAGTATCGTAGCAATAGAGGAGGGATAGGAAGTATTGCGTATCGTATGGCAGGAGCAATACACCTACTGCCCGAACTGGACGTCCAACAGGAGCATTTTTTTAGCTACGTCCCACCCAAACCGAACAAGCTGTACGATCTGCCTCGTGACCTGGCTGACAAGCTGGCGGACCGACTGGCCGATGACAACTCGCTCAGCATATCTTCGACTATAATCCATCCAACACTTGTGATTGACAAACCCAAATTCAAAGACCTAACTTGCGAGAAGAAGATTGAGACGTGGCAGAATATCTACGATCGAAACGGGGTTTGTCTGTCGAACCCGGTCAAGGACCGGTCGGTCATCGTTATTGATGATCTATACCAGTCGGGAACCACTCTCTGGTCATACGCTCGGTTCCTGAAATCGCAGGGTGCCACAGCAATATACGGTCTGGTCTGTGTGAAAACTTCCAGTAGCACCGATAACAAATGACCAACGAAGCGGCCATACTCCAATTGATGAATGCCAGAGGCATCGGCCCGAGAACTCTCGGCAAGCTCTTGGAACGTCTCCGATTCGAGGGCTACCAGGTATCGGATTTTGTCGAAGCGCCGAATTCTCAACTTATCGAGGCCTACGGTCTCAAGCCGGACATTGTCGAATCAATGAAAAGCGCTCGCGATCTGGGCGAGTTGCTGTTTGACGAACTCAGCACGCACTCAATACGTCTGCTGACGATCGGGGCAGAAAACTACCCTTCGTTACTTGCCTCCTCACTGGAACAATCAGCGCCGCCCGTCCTGTTTGCGGCTGGCAATCTCTCGCTTCTTGAACAGAAGGCGATCGGATTTTGTGGCTCGCGGAAAGCTTCCGAAGAAAGCTGCGCGCTGGTCGACCGGTGTGCGTCGGTGCTGGCACAAGAAGGTTTCAACATAATCAGCGGATATGCTTACGGAGTTGATCTCGCCGCTCACCATGCGGCTTTGAGCAACGGTGGAGTGACCACGTTTGTGCTGGCCACCGGTATTCTGCACTTCAGCGCCAAAAGCGCGATTTCGGACTTGCTAAATGATGACAACTTCTTGGTCTTGTCCGAGTTCTCACCTCGCTTGCCGTGGACGGTGCAGAACGCCATGCAACGTAATCGAACCATCATCGGTTTGTCTCAGACGATGATACTCACTGAATCCGGGCTTCAAGGCGGTACCTTTGACACCGGCAAGGCCGCCCTTGAACTCCAGCGGCCATTATTCGTACTGGAATACGAAGATTATGAGAACACACCGGAAGGAGACCGATGGTTCCTGGAGCGGGGTGCGAATTCTATTCGATGTACTGAGAGCAAAAACCCTGACCTCAGCCAACTGATTGAACGAGTCAATAATTTCAGCCAGGCGTCAGGCCAAATTTCGTTTCTTTGACAGTGGGACTACCCCCCCACTTGCCTTCTTCTCCCCTTACCCCTATCTTCCGCAACCGGCGGGTGCCGGAGTACGTACACCATTTGACCCTTCGATCCTTCGGCAGGCTCAGGGTAACAGAGAAGGTTCAGTACAGATGTCAGGTTGCAAGCAACCTGACCTACGAGAGCAATTGAGTGAATAATGACATAAAGGAGTCCCCAGATGACACCAAAAGAAGCCTATGATGAACTGACCAAACAATGCAAGGAAATCTCCCTGCTGGGGTCGGTCACCGCTGTTCTCGGATGGGAAGAGCGTACCTACATGCCGCGCGGCGGAGCGGACCTTCGGGCACAGCAGCTATCCATGCTGGCCGGGATGATCCACGAGAGATTCACCGATCCCAAAATCGGCGACCTGATCTCGGCCGTTGAAAACACCGACGTGGTCAAGGTCGAAGACTCAATCGAAGCCGCCAACATCCGGGAGCTTCGGCATCAGTACGACAAAGAGACCAAACTGCCCAAATCGCTTGTCGAAGAGCTGGCCAAGACCACTACGCTTGCCCAGGGAAAGTGGGCGGAAGCACGTAAACAGAATGATTTCAAGGCTTTCCTCCCCTTGCTGGAGAAAGTGATCGACCTGACTATTCAGTCCGCCGAGTGCTACGGTTACGAAGGTGAACCTTACAACGCCCTGCTGGATAACTATGAGCCGGGTGCGACAGTCGAAGAAATAGCCGGCGTGTTTAAGCCTCTCCGCGAGGATCTAGTCAAACTGTTGGCAAAGATTCAGGGAACATCGAAAAAGCCGGACGTCTCAATTATTGAGCGCGAGTACGACCCGGAACTTCAGAAAGTATTCGGCGAGATGGTTGCCGGAGCACAGGGGTTTGATTTCAATAATGGGCGGCTCGATATTACTACGCACCCGTTCTGCTCCGGTTTCGGTCCCGGCGACACACGAATCACCACCCGCTACAATCGGAATCGGCTCAACGACGCCCTGTTCGGGATCATGCACGAAGCCGGCCATGCCCTGTACGAGATGGGCATCCAGAAGGACAAGCATTTCGGTATGCCGGTCGGTGAGGCGACATCGCTGGGCATTCACGAGTCCCAGTCGCGTATGTGGGAGAACCAGGTGGGTCGTTCCAAAGAGTTCTGGATGTACTTCCTTCCGCAGGCCAAACGGATATTCCGGGAAGCGCTCGCTGATGTTTCACTGGACGACTTCTACGGCGCAGTGAACTATGTCACGCCGTCGTATATTCGTGTAGAGGCTGACGAAGTGACCTACAACCTGCATATCCTGCTCAGGTTCGAACTTGAGAGGGCGATCTTGAAACGCGAGATCAAGCCGGCTGACATTCCGGGCGAGTGGAACCGAAGATTCAAAGACTATTTCGGAATCGAGGTCGATAAAGATTCCAACGGCTGTTTGCAGGATGTTCACTGGTCAGCCGGTCTGATGGGGTATTTCCCGACATACGCCCTGGGCAATCTGTATTCGGCGCAATTCTTCGCCAAAGCTCAGCAGGATATCCCCGACCTGATGGAGCAGTTCCAGCGCGGTGATTTCTCACAGCTTCTGGGCTGGTTGCGAAAGAATATACACTGTCACGGTTCTCGCTACCGGGCGAGGAAACTCGGAGAGAAAGTGACCGGTCAGCCGCTATCTCACAAGCCGCTGCTGGATTACATGACCAAAAAGTTTGGGGAAATCTACGGCTTCTAAGCCATTGACTGGTAGCACCTTAAGCAAGGCCGGCGCCATTACAGCGTCGGCTTTGCTGTTATTTGGAATAAGGTTGCGTGAACAAATACGTTGCTTGCGCGTACCCCATGAAATTACTTGGTTCGGTTGCCGATCTAAGGTAGACGGCTGACAAGTGTTGTTTCGGCAGTCAGAGGAATAGATACGATATGCGGATAATCATAGTTGGCGGTGGAGTAGTTGGATCATCGCTGGCCGAGTACCTATTGCGTGATGGTCACCACGTGGTCATGGTGGAGCAGGACTCGCGCCTGTGTGAGCAACTGGGCGAGAAACACGATATGCAGATCCTCCAGGGTTCCGGATCTTCGCCGAGAATCCTCTGGGATGCAGGCATAGAGGAAACCGAACTGATCATTGCCGTTACTCCCAACAACGAACTCAACATACTGGTCTGCGGCATTGCTTCCCAGCACAATGTACCGCAGCGGATCGCCCGCCTTCGCGGACGTGAGTACCGGAAGGACAACCCGCACTTTGATATCGAAAAAGCAGGTGTCACAGACGTCATACACCCCGAAAAGGTGATGGTCGACCACATTCTGCAATATATCGAAACACCACATGCCGTTGAGTCTGCCAATTTCGAAGATGGGCGGGTTCTGCTCCGCGGCTACCGCGTGCGCGACAATATGGTGTTAGCAGGTAAAACGACGAGCGAGGTTCGGGCCGAGATTGCTCCTGCAGTAGTGCTATTTGCAGCCATTGCTCGCAAGGGCAAGGGCATCATCCCGGACGGCAAGACGCGTTTTGAGGCGGGTGACATTGTTTATGCGCTGTTCCCACGGGAATCCATAGAAACATTCCTCAAGCTTGTCGGGATAGAGAAGAAAAAGAACCGTAAGGTGATAGTCTCGGGTGATTCGTATGCTCTGATGGAGCTATCCCGGGCACTGAAAGACACCAGCAACAAGGTCGTGGTTGTCGATCCTCACCTTGAGCAAGCTCAAAAGATTGCCGGCATGTTCGACGGTATCGAAGTAATTCACGGTGATTGCACCGATAACGATCTGCTGCGCGAACTGAACGTCCATGCGGCATCTTTCTTTGTATCTGTCTCCGGAGAAACAGACTACAATATGCTCTCAGCCCTTTTGGCCAAGGCGGAGGGCGCCCATGAAGTGATAGTCACCTCACCGGAGTCACGCCATGATCGACTTTTCAAGTCGATTGGTCTCGACCATGTGATCAATCCGAGAAAGACCGCGGCCAGAGAGATACTCGAATTCGTTTCGAGAGGGCATATCGGAGCCGTCGTCGAACTCAAGGATATAGACATTGAGGCCATTCGTTTCAACGTCAAGCCGGAAAGCGAAATTGCGGGGTTGAAGATCAAGAGTGTTGGCCGCAAACTGCAGAAGGGGTCTATCGTCGGCATGATCATCAGGGAAGACAGTGTGATTCTTCCCGAAGGTGAGACAATGGTCGAGGCGGGAGACCATCTCATTGTAATCACTCACCACAAGAATGTGAAGGGTGTCGCCAAGCTCATCAGACCACGGAGCCTGTTCAGCAAGGGATAACCAATGCGCATCACCGCAGTTGGATATGCAATTGGCAAGCTGATGCAGGTGCTTGCCGGAATTCTCCTTGCCCCCCTGGCGATCGGTATCTACGACTACCAACACATGCCGCTGGCGGAGACTATTTCCCAACCGGAAATAATCGGGTTCGCGCTCGCTTCGTTCCTATGCGGACTCTTCGGGACAATCCTCGTATTGACTTCCAGAGAAGGCCGCGAACTTCAGGGGACAAAAGAAGGTTACGCAATCGTAGCCATCGGCTGGATCTCCCTTACGTTCTGGAGCTGTATACCGTTGTTTCTGTACTTTCTGGAACAGAATGGTGTCGGCAGCTTTCTGCTGAGTTTCACGGACGCCTACTTCGAGATCATGTCCGGATACACCACAACAGGTGCTACTATACTCACGGATATCGAGGCCGTACCGCGATCGTTGCTGCTCCTTCGTGCGCTTTCTCACTGGCTGGGAGGGATGGGCATAATCACGTTGGCCATCGTAGTATTCCCATCGATGGGCGTATCAGCCTACCAGATGTTCCGCGGAGAAGTACCAGGTCCGAGCAAGGACCGCCTGCAACCTCGTCTTGCCCAGACGGTGTCCATACTGTGGGGTGTCTACGGATTGCTCACTGTTGCCGAGACCGTCCTCCTCTGGGGTGGTGGAATGGGATTGTTTGAAGCCGTCTGCCATTCATTCGCAACCCTGGCCACCGGGGGATTCTCCACTGAGAATGCATCAGTCGCAGGCTACCATTCTGATTACGTCGAGTGGATCATAACGCTCTTCATGTACTTCGCCGGAATCAATTTCCTGCTGCACTTCAGGGCTCTGCGCGGCGATTTCGGCTCCATGCTCAGCAATCCTGAGTTTCGTTTCTATAATGCAGTCATCGCCGTAACAATCGTTGTGTTCACTTGCGTGCTCTTTTTTGGCGGCCTTGATTCTCCTGAGACAGCGTCGTCTCAGTATCGACATGAGTCTATGACCACGGAGGATTTCGACGCTCACTACCAGGGCCAGGCTGAACAGGTAGAAACCCTCTACGGGAGTTTCAGGATTGCGTCTTTTCAGGCCCTGGCAATCATTACCACAACGGGCTTTGTTACTGCTGACTTTGACCTGTGGCCGAGTTTCCTGAAGTTATTTCTCGTACTCCTGATGTTTTTCGGAGGCTGCGCCGGCTCGACCGGCGGCGGCATGAAAATGGTTCGGATCATGGTTGTGCTGAAAGTGGCCTGGACATCGCTGCGCAAAATGACTCAGCCCAAACTGGTTGCACCTGTAAAGCTGGGTGGAGAAGTATTACCCGATAGCCGTGTTATCAATGTCGTGGCATTCGTTATTCTATTCGTAGCCCTGACCGTTATTACTGCTATGCTGATGACCTTGTTCGTCCCCGATTTGACAACTGCCGTTGCCTGTTCTATAGCTACCATCGGGAATATCGGCCCGGGGTTGGCAGGAATTGGTGCCATCGAGAACTACTCCTGGATTCCGATTCCCGGTAAGTGGATACTTGTACTGTCCATGCTTCTGGGGCGCCTTGAGATATTCACCGTCCTGGTCGTTTTTAGACCGTCTGTCTGGCGTAAATAATCGCCGTATTGTAGTCTCAATGACGAAACGTCCAACACGTCCCAGCGTACAACAGCTTGATGGAAACCAATATGAACAGCGTGTACGATTCGGACTCTCAGCGCCACTCTTTCGTGCTGGTGGTAAAAACATGATTGCTGCCTCAAACAACCTTCACTCAGGAATCCGATAGTGCCACGATTATTATTCTTCCTGCCATTCGTGTCGGCGGTGATCTTGTCATTCGGGCTGGCCCAGCTACTGTTGCTGCGCCAACTCAATCGAGTCTGGTGGGAGAAGAAATGGATACGTCGGGCGGCCTGGTCTCTGCCTGCAGTCGGCGTTGCGTTTTTCATCCTGTTGGTCTTATGCGAGTACCATGGTCTGAGAGAGCTCGGCGTAATCGCCGGGGCCATCAGCGCCATATCACTTATTCTTGAGATCTGCTTGATGTTCTCACTGCCGATTTCAGGAGCCATTCGCGGAGCCGGACGTCTTGTAGATTCTTTTGCCAGGCGAAAATCCGGTGTGGAAGACTTACCGACTGATCGAACGCGAAGATTGTTTTTCAAAGGTGCCGCGGCTGCAGTTCCTCTCGCTACCGTTGTCACAGGTCTTGGCGGTATCGGACGCGCTTTCGCGACTGCTAAGGTAAGTAAAAAGCAATTCGCATACGAAGGTCTCGAACCCGGTCTGCAAGGACTAAGAATCCTACACCTCTCAGACCTGCACCTGGCGCACTACGTCACGCTGGAAGATCTTGAACAGACACTGCTGAGAGCCGAGACGCTCTCTCCCGATCTCATATTGATCACCGGTGACATAGCTGATGACCTGACTCTGCTACCGGACGCACTCGAATTGATAGCCGGGCTTCGTCCCCGCCTTGGTGCCTATGCCACCGTTGGAAACCACGAGCATTTTCGCGGAATCACCGAGGTGCGCAGGCTATTTTCGAAATCACCGGTCGCCCTATTGGTTGATGAGGGTGTGTTCCTAGCCACCGGGAACTCGTCTGTGTTCGTAGCCGGTATCAATGACCCCATAGCTATGCACAGCGTTTCCACGGAGTTTTTCCAGTCAAGCATAGCTCTTTCACTGAGCAATAACCCGCCCGACTGTTTCACAATCCTGATGAGTCACCGCCCCGATGCATTCCCCTTTGCCGCTCGACAGAGTGTCGATCTCACTCTTGCCGGTCACACGCACGGAGGTCAGATCGGTTTCCTTGGACGATCACTACTCGAGAGACATCTTCCGGAGAAGTACCTCTGGGGTCACTACGAAATTGACAACAGTCAGTTGTATACTTCGTGCGGAATGGGACACTGGTTTCCATTTCGTCTTGGTTGCCCTCCCGAGGCACCAGTGATTGAACTCATCAAGTCATAGAATTTAGCTGTTTCACTCTCGACAGAGTGCTATACACACAACTCATTTTTTTTCATACAGGTCAATTTTTTCTTGCTAAGAATTCAAAAAGTGGTAATTCTTTATTCACGGAGTGAGGATTGATTCGTCGTAAACCGAAATGATCGTGCAAAGTTGATTTCAATGCGCATACAATTGTTAATCAAAACCAACCCAATGCTAAAGGAGTAGAGCATGGCAGTTGCCAGGAAAAAGCCCGCCAAGAGAAAGACGACGGCGAAAAAGAAAGCGGTGAAGAAGCCGGTCGCCAGAAAGAAGGCAGCCCCGAAGAGGAAAACTACTGCCAAGAAGAAGGCAGCTCCGAAGAGGAAGACTGTCGCCAAGAAGAAAGCAGCTCCGAAGAGGAAGACTGTCGCCAAGAAGAAGGCAGCCCCAAAGAGGAA
>QNAF01000036.1 GCA_003641405.1 Candidatus Zixiibacteriota bacterium
AACCTGAAGAGATAGCGTCGATGAAAAGACATGACATCAGGATCCTGATAGTATTGGCGGTGATGGTTGCATGTGCCGCCGGTTCGTCTTTCGCGATTCCGACCGACAAGGCAATCGTTCAGGCGGTGATGCAGGATTACGATCTCAATCCGGAAGAATATACTATTGAAGTTCTTTCCAATCGTCTGAAGACGCGTCTGATCGATCCCGAAGATCTCAGTTTTCGTGCGTTTTCCAAGAGAGACCCAATCGGACCATACACGATCTATGTCACGATCACCGATGAGGGAGAGTGTATAGAAAAAGGGCAGGTCCGGCTGCGAATCAATCGCCATATCGAGGTTCTCGTCGCGTGCGACAAGATAAAGCGACACACGCTGTTTGTTGAAGAGCTTTTTGAAAAGAAGATGATGGACATAACCTCCTTGCGAGAACAACCGGTTTCTTCCATCGAGGATATCCTGGATTACAGATCGAAGAGAAATCTGCGCAAAGGGGACATTCTCACTACCGGAGATATGGAATCGGTCCCTGACATTGAAGTTGGGGGGGAGGTTACCATCGTCTATAACGACGGACTTTGTGAGGTGAGGGTGCCTGGCAAAGTTCTCCAAACCGGACGGTCAGGAGAGACTGTCCGAATCAAGAATAAGGCTTCCGGCAAGATCGTCAGCGCCCGCGTTGTCGACAGCCGGATTGTATCAGTGGATCCGTAATGAATAGGAATCGAGGATTACCACATGAACTTCAAGCGGTTTATCATTCTGCTGGCCGTTTTCCTGTTGCTTCCCTTTTCCCTGAAACTGCAGGGACAGGACATCGGGAAAGGCCAGTCACTCTTTTCTGACATCAAGGCGCACCGAGTAGGTGATGTGATCACGGTGTTCATCGTAGAGCAAAACCGTGCTTCACAACAAGTCGAGACCAAGACAGAGAAAAGTACCAAGATCAATACTTCCGGTGGCCCCGGTGTCGGCTCCCTGTCCTTCATCCCCATGTTCGGGGCTAAAGCGGACAACAGCAACAAGTTTAACGGCAAGGGAGAGAACCTCAGGTCAGGTTCGATTCGCGCCAAGATCGGTGTGACTGTCGTTGAGGTTCGAGACAACGGTGATCTTGTGATCGAAGGATCCCGGATAATCGGGATAAACGGCGAAGACGAAACCATCTATGTGTCCGGTGTCGTCAGATCGAAGGATGTCACTCCGGACAACACGATTGAATCATACCTGATTGCCGATGCCGAGATCTCATACACCGGCAAGGGGAACGCCACCACAGCTTCCCGACCCGGCTTCTTCACACGTTTGATCAACTGGGTCTTTTAGGAGGGAGCATGCTTAGGATCGTTTATGCCAACTTGATTGTTCCGACTTACGCGGTTGT
This sequence comes from Candidatus Zixiibacteriota bacterium, assembly GCA_003641405.1. Taxonomy (GTDB): domain Bacteria; phylum Zixibacteria; class MSB-5A5; order GN15; family FEB-12; genus B22-G1. Next base: position 1,387 of record QNAF01000036.1, read on the forward strand.
TGTGCTCATGCTCCTGTCGTTTTGGTGCGCATCTGTAGAGGCTGCCAAAGTGCGTGTGAAAGACGTATGCAGTTTTCAGAGCAAGCAGGAAGTCGATCTGCTCGGATACGGGCTGGTGATCGGTCTGGACGGAACCGGCGACGGCGGCGGAACACAGTTTACGGTCCGTTCGCTGGCCAACATGATGGAGCGTATGGGACTGACTGTCGATGCTCAGAAGCTCAAAGTCAAGAATATAGCCGCTGTTATGGTGACGGCCAAGCTGAGCAGTCAGCAGGCGGAGGGGTCGAATTTCGATGCAACCCTGTCGTCAATCGGAGATGCCAGTTCGCTTCAGGGTGGAACATTGCTGCTCACGCCGCTGTCGGATCCCGACGGAGTTGTGAGAGGTACCGCACAGGGTCCGGTGTCGATAGGTGGATTCAACGTTCAGGTCGATGACGGCAACAAAATCGTTAATAACTACACGTTGGTAGGTCGCATTCCCGGTGGCTGTAAGGTCACGAATCCGGTGGAGGGCAAGGCAGGCAGTGACAAGGAGTTCTACCTGTCACTCATCAATCCCGATTACACGACTTCACACCGAATCGCCGAACGTATCAACATCAAGTACGGTACAGTGGCGTACTCCATTAACGGCGGCACTGTCAAAGTTATCGTGCCGGACAGTGTTATGTATCCCACGCTGCGCTCGCAGTTCATGTCCGATATCGGCCACTTGATGATTGTACCGGACAACGTTGCCAGGGTTGTGGTCAATGAGAAAACCGGCACCATTGTGACCGGTCAGCACGTCACGATTGAGCCGGTGGCTATCGCTCATGGCACAATTACAGTAAACATCCAGTCGCGTCCGATCATTTCGCAGCCGGAACCTTTCTCCGGGGGTGAAACGATTGTTACGCAGGAGTCAATGATTTCCGTGAATCCGGAGCAGGCGCGGGTAGTTAAGCTCAAGCGATCTGCAAATCTCAGTGATATAACAAACGCCCTGAACAAAATCGGCGCCACGCCGCGTGACATCATTGCTATTCTCCAGGCCCTCAAACAGGCCGGAGCGCTACGGGCCGAGCTGGTAATTCTGTAATGAGCCTGACGATCAACAGTTCCCCGGTTCTTCCAAGTCATACCGAACTGGAACGACTCAAGGGACATGCGTCCGGGGATGTCAATACTGAGAAAGCACGGCTTCGCAAGGCTACCAAGGAGTTCGAATCTTTCTTTGTCTATCAGATGCTGAAAACTATGCGGCAAACTGTGCCGAAAAGCCCATTCTCCGAAAACAACCCCATGGCGGAAGGTCTGGGACAGGAGACGTTTACAGATCTGTTTGATATGGAGATTGCTCGCAACACTACGTTTGGCGGGAATAACTCCATCGCCGATTTGCTCTATAAATCCATGGAGAAGCTGGTTGAAGCAAAGTTTGAGCAGGGGGGGGACGAGAGGATTATCAAGCCACTGATTCCACTCGAACAGCCCCCTGTTGATTTGAACAGGAACGACCCGATCCGCTTGCCGAGCAGGGAGAATGAATCAAGACCCCTGTCGCGTCCCGGTGGACCGATACCGATTGATGGCGCACGGCGCGAAATCAAGGAAGACAAGATTCTGGGCCGTTTTGGCCAGTTGATTTACGAAGCCTCACAGGAGCACGGGCTTGATTCGGCGTTGATAGCTTCAGTCATACGAGCCGAATCAGACGGTGACCCAAATGCTGTTTCGCATGCCGGTGCCAAGGGTTTGATGCAGTTGACCGATTCCACCGCACAAGATCTGGAAGTTACTGATGTGTTCGATCCACGCCAGAATATCAGGGCCGGAAGCCGCTATCTGCGGCGTATGCTGGATCGATTCGGCGATCTGGAACTTGCATTAGCAGCCTACAATGCGGGTCCGGGGAATGTGGACAAGTACGGTGGTGTGCCGCCGTTCCCTGAAACTCAGCAGTATGTCAAGCAAGTGGCGGCTCTTGTGCGAGAGACAAGCGATCGATTCTCGGCTGTGGAGTCTAAAGATGTCAAGTGAAGTAGTCGATAAGAACAATATTGGAAGTATCAGCGATATTGGATATGATTAATCAACTAATACAAGTCATCAGTCAAGAAGCTCTCGTGTTCGAGGAGTTCCTTAAGCTGCTTGAGAGACAGAAGGAACTTCTGGTGACAAACAACGCTCAGGACCTGAGCAAAATTACTGAATTGCAGCGCGACAAGCTTCTCGAAAGTCAGCAGCTCAATCGCAAACGCGAGGAGTTGTTCGAATCCATCAAGGCGGCTAACGCTGTCGATGGAGATCTGACGGTTACTCGCATTCTTGAGTTCGCCGATGAAACCCAGGGACAGCGACTGTTGCAACTCAGAGAGCTGATTCTTGGACTCAATGACAAGATTTCTGAATCACGAAATACAAACGCGATTCTGTTGAATCAGTCACGGGAGTTTATCTCTCGTACGATGTCCATGCTGTCGAAGATGAACGAAGGGGAAAGCACATACAGTGCTGCCGGTGTTTCCTCACAGTCTCAGGCTACGGTCATGATTGACAGGAGGATATAATGGCAGGATTAATGCAGGGACTTGAGATCGGGAGACGGGCATTACTCACGAACCAGGCATGGCTGCAGACTATCGGTCACAACATTGCCAATGCCAACACCCCTGGCTATCGCCGGCAGAGAGTCACTATCACAACTTCGTATCCGGAACTGAGCGCGAACGGACCAATAGGCTCCGGAGTGCAGGTTAGTAACATTCGTCATATGCGCGATCTCTTCCTTGGCAAGCAGTACCGCGAAGCCACCAAGGAGCTGGGAAACTGGTCGTACAAAGAAAAGACACTTAGCCAGATGGAGGCGGTGTTCAATGAGCCTCAGGACAGCGGTCTGGCCAATACCCTGAACGAATTCTGGAACGCCTGGTCGCAACTATCGACTGATCCTAACAGTACCAGTTCCCGTGAATCAGTCATACAATCAGCCAATCTGTTAATAGATCGCTTAAAGCATGTCAGTAACAACCTCAGTGACCAGCGTTCCGCTATCGATGCTGATCTTGTAAATCTGACTTCGGAAGTGAATCGTCTCACCAGTGAAATCGCTAAGCTTAATCAGCAAATAAAGGCAATCGAGATAGGAAACATAGAGGCGAGTGATCTCCGTGATATGCGGGATAAGCTTACCAACGACCTGTCAAGCATCGTCGATGTGAACGTGATAGATAAAGCCAATGGCGGGACAATTGTCTCAATGGGTGCAATGGTGCTGGTCGATTCATCCGATTCCTTTGACATTAGTGTCAGGGGGGTACGCGACGGTGCACGCCTGACACACGAATTGGTCTGGAAGGGTACCGACGTAAAGCTGAAGAATCTCAACGGTCAGATGGCGGGATTGCTGGAAAGTCGTGACGAGTTGATTCCTGATTACATAAGCCGTCTCGACGAGTTGGCCAGGACAGTAGTGGAACGGGTTAATGAGTTGCATGTCGGCGGCTACGGATTGAACGGCTCGACAGGAGTGTCGTTCTTTGATCCTGATTTTACAACAGCAGCCGGTATTCGACTGAACCAGGAGATTGTCAACGACAATAACTTGATCGCCGTTTCGGCAAGTTCCGATGTTGACGTGCTTGACGGCGAGGTCGCACTGGCAATTGCTGATCTGCAATACAGCCAGGTGATGTCCAATAACAGTGCGTCAATGAATGACTACTATAATACCCTGGTAGGAAACTTGGGTATCGACACAAGGGAGGCAACATCCTTTGCAAACAACTATGAACTCCTGGCCCACCAGATCAACAATCAGAAGCAATCTGTGGAAGGAGTCTCACTCGATGAAGAGATGGCCAACATGATCAGGTTCCAACATGCGTACGATGCTGCGGCCAGAGTGATTGTGGCAATGGACGGAGCGCTTGATACGGTGATAAATACTATGGGCATACTAGGTAGATAACCTGATACTGCAAGGAATTGAGTATCAAACACCACGGAGGGCGGTTTGCTTATTCTAACAAGGAAGTTGGGCGAATCGATTACAATTGGCGATAACATCAGGGTCTCTGTTCTGGGAATTAGAGGCCGTCAGGTGCGCTTGGGAATTGATGCTCCCAGCGATGTAGTTGTGCATCGCGAGGAGATCTATGTCAAGATACAGGAAGAGAATCGCAGGGCAGCGGGTAGCGTCAAGAGTGATTTGCTTGGCGTAGTGAAGATGATCAGAGGCAAGATTACCGGGGGGACAGACAATAAGAAATCCTCGCTGGTTGACTACAAGGACGACTCCAAGCGCCTGGGAAGAGATAGCAGGCCCTGAGGATGAGATAACCCGATGGAACCGGTAGAGACAAAGACACAATAAGCAGGATTAGTGAGCCATGCGCATTACATCTAATATGATGCACAACGAGGTTGTATTCAACATGCAACGATCAGTGCAGCGCTTCATGGAGCTGCAAACGTCCATGTCATCCGGACGTCGAATCAACAAACCATCGGATGATCCTCTTGGAACGCTTCGGGACCTTGATTACCGGACTGAACTTTCCAGGATTGAACAGTACCGGCGCAACCTGAGCAAAGCTCATAGTTGGATGACTTCGTATGACACAACCTTGTCGGATGTTACGGACCTTTTGTCTGAAACAAAGGAAATCGCGCTGGCCATGGCCAACGACACGGTGGATTCCGACCTGCGAACGGAATCAGCCAGTCAGGTCAAATCCATTCTTGATCGGCTGGTTCAGTTGACGAAAACTCAACTCGAAGGCCGATATATGTTCTCTGGGTTCAAGACCGGGACCTCGCCGCTGGCCCTCAGTAGCAACGGGGCTGAGTACTTGGGCGATGAAGGTAAGATCCAGTTTGAGATTGAATCCTCGATACGTCAGGTAGTCAACACTACCGGTGCTGAAGTGTTCCTTAAGTCGCTTGCAGTGCTTGGGAGTGACGCTGATATCAACATCGGTGTGTCAGGCGGCACTTTGCTGGCGGATTTGAACAATGGCAATGGTGTCGATCTCAGCGATGGCAGGTTCATTATCAGAGATCTCAACCTGGATGGCACACCTCCGCAATCGAAATACTCGACAGTAGAGTTCAACCTGGCACCGCCTGTGACTACCATGGGCGAGGCCGTCACGAGGCTTAATAACGAGCTGGTGGCTGCCGGGATGAATACGACAATATCATTCTCGCTGTCTGACGACGGTAATAGCTTTTTTATTGATACTACTGCAAGTGGCCAGATATCCACCGTCACCAAAATTGCCAGGCTAAGAGAAGGCAATGGTATCGACCTTACGCAGGGCAAGATATACGTGACTGATGGTGCCGGTATCAATGTTGAAGTCGATCTTTCATCTGCCGAGTCAGTCGGTGATATCATCACCGAGTTCAATACGCAGATGGCGGCAGCGGGTGTGGCAAATGTTACGATGGACGTCAATGCTGCCGGCACAGGTTTCGTGATCAATGACACCAATGGCGTGCCGCTCGGGCTGTCCATACAGAATGCCTCTGCTGACGACAACACTGCTGCTAATCTCGGTATACAGGGGTCTGTGGGAGCCAGTCTTGTCGGCGAAGACCTCAATCCAGAGCCCTCATTTGAAATTGTTGAGATCTCGAATACAACTGCAGCCGATCTCGGAATCCTGGGCACTTACACGAACGACTCGTCCGGAGGAGACCTGGACCCGGCCCTGGTGGCTGACTCCAGATTGGCTGACATTAGGAATGGCTTGGGAACAGACGGCGACGAGTTTACGATCTGGCAGGGCGATCAAGCATTGACAGTTGACCTGAGCGACCCGGCACTCATCACTGTGCAGGACCTGTTGGATTATATCAACAACTCCTCACTCGATGTTACAGCCTCTATCAACCGCTCAACGCGAGCCATTCAGATAGAAAACGACGATCCCTACAAATCGTTGATCATTCGAGAAGAAGGTGATCAGCGTACTGCCCGTGATATGGGTTTGTTCGGATCGAGCGACATGATTGGAACCATGCTCGCCCTGATCAATACGTTGGAGAACGACGATCAGGAAGGGGTAGAACTGCTTCTGGGATGTATCGACGATGCCACTACGCACGCTATCAACAGGCGGGCTTCAGTGGGATCGACATCGATGCAGTTGGAAGCTACTGATTCGCGATTGGTTGACCTCAATTTGACGTTCACTAGCATGCTGTCCGAAGTCGAGGATGCTGATCTGGCCAAGGTCATCACCGATCTGGCAACATACGAAAACTCATACCAGGCAGCTTTAATGGCTGTCGGCAAGATCATCCAGCCCAGCTTGCTGAATTTCTTGAGATAGCATATTGGAAAGGGTAGCGTAAATGATAATTCGCAGTCTGCGGTTCGGTTCTCTGGAAATCCCCGAGGACAAGATTATTCACATGGAGAGACCGATCCTTGGTTTCGAAGGCCTTACGAGTTTCTGCCTGATCGAGATGGAAGAACTGGCGCCGTTCTACTGGTTTCAATCAACAGAAAATCAAGCTGTCGCTTTTCTCGTGTTCAATCCTGCAATCCTGTATCCGGACTACCGGATTGAGATCAACTCTCAGGAGATTGCTGAGTTGGAAGTCTCGGAAGTTTCTGCTGTGGAGACCTACGTGGTAGTGACCATTCCAGAGGATCCACGTGAAATGTCGGCGAATCTCCAGGGGCCGATCCTCATCAACAATGAGAATAATCGAGCCAAACAACTGGTACTGGTGAATTCGGACTACAAGGTCAAACACTTCATGATTGAGGCAACTGAGCACTTTCAGCAGGAGGCCTCAAAGAGCGAACAACTCGTCGGCGTCTGAGCCGAGAAATCAATACCGGCGAGAACACTCTCGCTGAGGCAGTAGCAGGATGCTTCGCGCCCTGGTTGGCGCGAGAAAAAGAGATAGGATATCAATGCTGCGTATCAAGACCTACCAATCAGATCCCAAAGTAGCTTCAGATATGTCAGTCAAGGAACTGGAGACGAAAGCCAACACGTTCCTTCATGAGGATGACCTGTCCGCTGCATATGCTACCGTCAGACAACTCATACAGCGGCAACCCGACAGTGTTCAGGTTCATATGATGGCGGGCCTGTTGGCCCTCAAGCTGGAAGACAGTGCGGGAGCTCGTACTCATTTCGAGCGAACACTGGAACTATCGCCGGATGATTTCGAAGCCAGTTACAATCTGGCCCTGCTGGACATGATGAACGGCAAACCGGATGAGGCCCTTTCAAGATTTGCCCAGCTTCGTCGAATGCGGCCGAACGATGCTTCCTTGCTTAATGATATCGGCGTGATCTGGACCGAGAAGAACAACAGCGCCCGGGCGCTCGGAGCGTACTCACGAGGTCTTCGTCTTGATCCCAATGACAGCCGGATACGTAACAACGCCATGCAAATGTGCTTTGAACAGGGACTCTGCGAAACAGGCCTGAAGATCCTGGAACGTCAGGAAAACAGCTCGGCATTAAGTGGCCGTTCACGTGCAGAAATTCACCGCTGGAAAGAGATTCTCGATCAGGCTCTCGCTCAAAAGGAAATGCCCAAAATTGTTAAAGAAAGCGAATCCGTTCCCTCAGTTCACCCAGCATCGGTGGATACTCTCAAGATTGCATGTTTTGCCAGCCATGCGGCTTTCATTAAAGATATCATGTCATCCATGACAGATGACAAGGAAGTGCGGTTCTTTGAAGGTCAAACTGCTGACGATATGCAGAAGCTGATGAACTGGGCGGATATTGCCTGGTTCGAGTGGTGCGACAACCACGTTATCGAAGCCACCAGGCTGCCAAGACTTGTAAGATTATCTGTCGGTTGCACAGCTACGAAGTGTTTACGGATATGCCTGGGAAAGTCGATTGGGGGAAGGTCGATCACCTTGTATTCGTCAACGAGTCCGTACTCAATCTGTTCAGACAGCAAGTATCCGCAGACGTGCCCACCAGTGTCATTTACAATGGGGTGAACCTGGAGCGGTTTACCATTCCCCAAGGCAAGCAGCGATCAAAGAAGATCGCGTCGGTTGGATACATCAACTACAAGAAGAACCCTGCGCTGCTACTGTATTGTTTCAAAAAGATACACGAGTACGATTCGGAATACAGTCTGCATATCGCAGGTCAGCATCAGGACTCTCGCATCCAGCTCTATTTCGATCATTTCCTGAGGAAGAACCCACTTCCGGTCTACTTTGATGGCTGGGTGGAAGACATGCCTTCGTGGTATGCTGATAAAGGGTATGTAATCTCGACATCGCTTTTTGAGTCGTTTCATTATTCAATCGCAGAGGGCATGGCCAGCGGTCTGCTTCCTTTGATACATGACTGGTATGGGGCAGATTTTTTGTATCCTCGCGATTATTTGTTCAGTGACCCAGGGGTTTGTCTTGAGTTGCTCAGGCAACTCGAGAAGTCAGACATAAGAGAGCGCCGACAGACCAATCGGCAGTATATCGCGCGACGTTACAATCAGAATGATAAGGTTAGCGAGTTGATGGCTCTCATTGAAGGTCTTGCTCGTCAACCAATTGCAGCGCAAACGAAAGGTTAGAATACTGTGGCAAAATCTACAGGGAAGAAAAAGACCAGGAGCACCAAATCCTCAACCCGTCGCAAACGAACAAATAACAGGAAACCGTCAACAGTGTTACCACAGGTTTTTCTGGAACAACTACAACGTGCGGTGCAGGACAATCCCGCCGGTATTGAAGAGGCTCTGGCATTGGCTGAGTACTACGGTCGCACAGGTCAGGAAGAACAAATCGTTGAGACCATAGACCGTCTGGAAGAACAATATCCTTTCGATGATGTTGGGCTGAAACTCACTTACGATCGGTTGCTGGCCTATGGCTACGGCCATGTGGATCGCAGTCTTGAAGCCGAAAAGATTGTGCAGCGAGCATTCTCGTACGGTGCGGTCTCACTCGACCTGTACTACGTGCTGGCATATATCAAACTGACAATGCGGGAATACAACGAGGTCATTGATGCCTGCAACCAGTTCCTGTCTATAGTTAAGGCTATTGAGCAGGGCCTGCCTATACCGCCAGATTTGTCCGTTACAAATGGACATATTTCGCAAACCCTCAACTTTCTCGGCAGTGCTTGCCGTGCAACGCAACAGTTCGACGAAGCGGTGTCTGCCTTTGAGCGTTCAATCGCTGCCGATCCGGGTAATCACTTGCCATATCTTAATCTGGCAAATACCCTGCTTGGACAAGAGCAGCGGGAACAAGCTGCTGATATCGTTGAGAGGGGTTTGAAGAACTGCCGTCAGGTCCAGGAGTTGCGGATGTTGCGCGAGACCTGCCAGGCTCATACAACTGTCTCAGCATGTATGATTGTGAAGGATGAAGAAGAACTACTGGGCGGCTGTCTGGATACTATACGGGATTGGGTTGACGAGATTGTGATTGTCGATACCGGTTCATCAGATCGAACAGTTGAGATCGCTGAGCAATACGGAGCGAGGATATTCCACCAGCAGTGGGAAGGCAACTTCTCCAAGCATCGTAATTACTCGATGGAGCAGGCTACCGGGGACTGGGTGTTCATCATCGACGCCGACGAGCGGTTTGACACCGAGGATCTCAAAATCCTCCGGCCCGTTCTGGATAACAAAGACTGTCGAATTGTTTCCATCGATGTTTACAATGTCTACCGGCAAGAAAACGAAGAGTCAATGAGCTTCCTGCCGTCGATTCGCTTTTTCCGGCACGATCTGGGTCTTCAGTATGAGGGGATAGTACACAATGTCCTCCGTCTTCCTGAAGGGTCTGGAGTACACCGGGCACCGGTACGTATCAAACACCTCGGCTACGATCTATCCGACGAGCAGATGAAACGCAAATCAGAACGCTCCAGTGAATTGCTGGAAAAGCAACTGGAAGAGAACCCCGACAACGCCTTCGCTCTGTTCAACTATGCCCAGTTGCTCACTGGACAGCGCAAGGACGACCTGACACGGCATTCCGATCGGATTATCAAGATGGCTTCACGCGCTGTCGAACTGACATCTCCCAAAAAGCCCAACGAACGGCACATCCACCTGATGTGCCTAAATCAACTGGGCTGGACGAACTTCTTCATCAAGAAGTACGGTCCAGCCAAAGAGTACGCCCGGCGGGCTATTGCCCACAAGCCAAATTACCTCGACCCGTTGCTGTTGCTTGGCCATATAACGAGCCGGGAGCATAAATATGACGAGGCCGCCCTGCACTATCATAAGTATCTCGACGAGCAGACAAAGTACAACCCCAGCCTTGAAACTGAGAATATGATCGTCATGTACGTGGATCGTCGGATTAACGCCGTGTATGGTCTGGGTATGATCTGTGAGATGCAGGGAAAGACTGAAGAAGCTCAGCGATGGTATCGAGAGGCGCTAAGCATTGAACCCGGCTTTCTTGAAGTCAATTCGCATATGGGGCGTTTGCTATTGGCGGAGGGTAAGATCGGGGAAGCAGAAAAACACTTCAGAAACCAGGTCAAAAAGAGTGACTACTCACGCGAAGCCTGGATGGGATTGGCTCAGATTGCCGCCGAGCGCGAAGACCACACGCGCGCCGAAGAGTGCTACCGGGCAGTGCTTGATCGTGACGAAAACGACGGCGATGCCCTTATTCGACTGGGACAAGTCTGCTTAAAAAACGGCAGAAATGAAGAAGCCACAGAACTGTTTCAAAATGCAACATCAAAGGCGGGCGTTGGTATGTCAGCAAAGAAGGAACTGGCAGCTACGCTGTTTGAACTCAACCGGTATCACGATGCCGCAGAAACGTACCAGGCCATAATAGAGGAAGAACCTACTTCAATGATCTATAACAACCTGGGCAACTGTTTCTTCCGTTTGGGCGAGTTAGAGCAAGCCATTAGCAAATACCGGCAAGCCACTGAAACAAAGCCGGTTACGCCTGAATCTCTCAGGAATCTGGGGGTAGTCGAGGCTCGTTTAGGACATATTGCGGAAGCCACCGAAGCGCTGTCAAGATACCTTGAGCTTCAGCCGGATCAGCCGGAGATACAGTGTGTCGTTGGTGATCTGTGTGCCAAAGCTGGCGCTTACGAAAAAGCCCTGCAGTACTATGAGCGCTGCCTTGGTTCTCAGCCGCGCAGCCGACAGGCATTATTCGGCTTGTCGGAATGCTATCTCCATATGGGACATAGGGATTCTGCTCTTATGGGGTATCGTCGCATTCTTGAGGTCGATCAGGGCTTTGAACCTGCCCTCAAAAGGCTCAATGAGCTCTCCAGCGCGGTCGGTCAGGCCTGAAGTGAACGTTCCGTAGTTACCGCTATTGCCGCCAAAAAAACGCACTCTGACTCGTAAAGTCAAAGGGGGATATGCCGAAGAAAAGGATATGAGAATGGTATAATTTTGGACATGGGGCAGAGAGGCATACTTGAAACAACAGGAGGAAAAGAGAGAGCAAACGTATTTTGCAGGTGTCCATTGGATTGCAGACACTGGTTCAATTCAAGTAAACATAGGAAGTGACATGCCATATCCATCAATTTGGAAACTAATGGTAAGGAAACCTTAATAGGGAAAATGCTCAAGGAGGAATGACGAATGTCACTTCGCATTAACCACAACATTGCGGCAATGAACGCAAACCGGAACCTCGCAGGGACTACAGCTGCGTTGAGTAAATCTATGCAGAAACTGTCTTCCGGTTTTCGTATTAATGCTGCTGCCGATGATCCGGCGGGTCTGGTAATTTCGGAACAGTTCCGAGCTCAGATCGCCGGCCTGAATCGCGCGATTCAGAACTCCGAGGGATCAATCAGTATGATCCAGACGGCTGAGGGTGCTCTGACTGAGATCAACAACCTGTTGGTTTCGATGAGAGAGCTGGCAATTCACGCCGCCAACGAAGGCTTCAACGATACCGATCAGTTGGAAGCCGACCAGGCTGAGATCAACAACGCGATTGCTACTATCGATCGTATTGCTGCTACCACTCAGTTTGGTACCAAGAAGTTGCTTGATGGCACCAAGAGTAACACCGCGACCATCACCACGGCCAACTCTTCGGACGTAACGATCAAGGAGTCTGGTCTGTCGAACGGGGTCCACTCGATCACGGCTACCAAGACGGCCGATCCGTCGGCCACGTTGAACACCACCTCTCTCGGTCTGTCGCTGTACAACACCGATGGTGACCCGTACAACATGGAAGAGAAGATTCACAATGTTGATGTTGTCCAGGCATCAGACACGGCCAAGAAATCAGGTAGCGCCATAACGCTGGCAGATGCTTTTGGTAACGATCTGACCATCGCCGCTTCTTCCACGGTTGCCATGATAGGCTCGGCAACTCAGTTGGGTGCTGCCGCAACGGCGTCGCAGGCCGGTACTTACAAC
>QNAF01000037.1 GCA_003641405.1 Candidatus Zixiibacteriota bacterium
GATGTGGAGGGGTTGTCTCACAAGTGTTCGTTCCGGCGGTTCCTGTGTCCACTGAAAGTGGGCATGTGAACTGCCGGTTGAGGAACCTTTTGGGCAGCAGTAACATCCAAAGAATCGCAAGGTCACACCCTCGACTGGGTCGAGGTCAGGACCCAGCGAAACAATCTTTTGGGACAACCTCTGGACATCTGCCGCCCACTGTTACTGGGATGTTGCCCTACGGCGAATTGTCGTGTGCGCAACCCCTGCCACGTTTTATCTTGCACCGGTCACTATCCCCGGATTACTTGATAACATGCCTCGACGTGTGCGAAAGAAAACCCCACTGTTTGCCCCGGCCGGAAGTCTGATCAGGAAACTGTCCGAGACCGACAAGCGTCTCCGCCGGAAAATCCTCAAAATATCGCTCTGGGGGTTGGCCGTTCTGTTTTTCAGCTCCATTGCGTTCGGCACCTACAGCATACCACGCATTATCAGGCTGAGTTTCCAGAAAAGCAGTCTGATAGAAACCAATCGCATGCTGACTGCGGATTTGATTGACGCTGCGCGCGTGCGTGACCTGCTGACATCTGATGCAAGCTACATCGAGTACATCGCACGAACGCGCTACTACATGGTTCATCCCAACGAGATCATCTACCGTTACCGTGGTCGGTAACCCTTATGTCACTCGAAAAATCCGAAGCCGTCATCCTCAGAATGTTCAACTGGTCGGAATCTTCCCGGACCGTGTTGTTCTTCTCGCGCGAGCACGGGAAACTGCCGCTGGTTGACAGGGGTGGGCGGTCGCTGAAATCAAAGCGCGGTCGACTTCAGCCGTTCGCCCGTATGCAACTGACATTCTACAGCTCTCGCAAAGAATCCAGCGGCTACATCTCAGATGTCGAGATCGTCGAAGCTTTCCCGCTGGACAAAGAGGGTACACTCGGCAGGCTCGCGTACGGTTCCGCCGCCTGCGAGCTTTTGTACTTGCTGCTTCCGGAGAAAGAGGCACACCAGGACCTGTATAGTTACCTTTTGTCATATTTTCGCAAGCTCTCGGAGATCGACAAGAAGTTCCTTCCGGCGCTGTTCCTTGCTTTCTTCCTGCGCTCAATGTCACTGCTGGGGTACCATCCCTCGCTGGGCTACTGTAGCGGATGCCGGAAAGAGGTCGGCAGGTTCGAGAAAAACGACGCCAAACAGATGTTTTCCCCTGAGCGCGGCGGAATCGTCTGTCCCTCTTGCCAAAAGGCCGGAGAACGCTATATTGGCCTTTCTGCCGACGGGCTGCGGTTGCTAAGCTCGTTGCAGCAGGCTTCGCTGCCTGAGGCCGCCGTGGTACCGATAGGGTTTCAGGAGGCAACCAACCTGGTCGAGACACTGGCCGAGTTCCTGAGGTTTCACTCAGGGCTGGTGTCGGAACTCAAGGCTCTGGAGTTCCTCGAGAAACTCAGAAGCAGTCAACCGGGATAAGAGAGAGAAAAAGATGAGTGCCAAGAAAACAGAAACTGTGATGGATAAGATCGTTTCCCTGTGCAAACGGAGGGGATATGTCTACCCGTCATCGGAGATATACGGCGGGCTGGGCTCCTGCTGGGACTACGGACCCTTAGGTGCGGAACTCAAACGAAACGTCAAGACCTTCTGGTGGGACGCCATGACGAACCGTCGTAACGATGTCGAGGGTATCGATGCCTCCATCCTGATGCACCCCGAGGTATGGAAAACTTCCGGTCATATCGATGAGTTCACCGATCCGCTGGTTGACTGCAAAACGTGTAAGGGACGTTTTCGCGCGGATAAGTTGGAAGAGTGTCGCTGTCCGAAAAAGCCGTCCAAGACGCCGCTTGAGTGTGGCGGAGAACTTACCGAGGCACGGCAGTTTAACCTCATGTTCAAGACGTTCATGGGACCGGTTGAAGATGCTTCCAACACAACCTACCTGCGCCCGGAAACCGCCCAGGGGATCTATGTCAATTTCCTCAATGTGAAAAACTCATCACGGCAGAAAATACCATTTGGAATTGCGCAGATCGGCAAAGCGTTCCGCAATGAGATTACGCCCGGCAATTTCATCTTTCGCACTCGCGAGTTCGAACAGATGGAAATGCAGTTCTTTATTCACCCCGACGAAGACGAGAAATGGTTTGAGTACTGGCGCGAACAACGCTGGGCATGGTACGAAGCTCTCGGTATCAAGATGGATAAGCTTCGCTGGCACGAACACGCCTCGGACGAACTTGCCCACTACGCCAAGGCCGCGTATGACATTGAGTATGAGTATCCGTTCGGATGGCAGGAGCTTGAAGGCGTTCACAATCGGACCGATTTTGACCTGACACGCCACATGGAAGCCACCGGCAAGGACATGCGGTATTTTGACGAGAGATTCACTGAGAAGTTCCTGCCGTACATCATCGAAACTTCCGCCGGTTGCGACCGCACGCTGTTGACAATACTTGTCGATGGTTATGATGAAGTTGAGGTCAAAGGGGATAAGCGAGTATTTTTGCGGCTGTCACCCAAAGTGGCCCCCATCAAGGCGGCCGTGTTCCCGCTGGTGAAGAAGGACGGCATGCCTGAGTACGCAAAGAAAGTCTATCAGGAGCTCAAAAAGCGTTTTAAGGTATTCTACGATGAAGCCGGTGCGGTGGGGCGGCGTTACGCCCGTATGGACGAAGCCGGTTGTCCGTTCTGTGTTACGGTAGATGGCCAGACGCTCGAAGACGACACCATGACAGTCCGTGACCGCGACAGCATGGAACAAACCCGCATGAATACAGCGGAGTTGTTAGCTCTCCTGGATGAGAAGGTGAACGGATAGGAGCTACTGCTTTCGGCAGCTTTGTCGGCGTTTGCCGTCGTTCAATCCCTACAGGCACCAGACCTGGCGTTCCACCATGTGCACGATGTCGTCTATGGATGGAAACATGGCGGGACTGTCTTCGCGCGGTTTTTGACGAAGATCCTTAAGTGTGTGACCGTTGATGATAATCGTTGGTGACGTGACTTCCCGCTCAGTCTCGATGACTCTCGCAAGGACACCACGCTCCTTGAGGTACTTCTTCAAAAAATCCCTGGCCTTAGCCTGGCGGGGATCCTTCCTGGAATATATAAATCCGATATCCATATTCGTATGCCTGCCACTCTTATATTAGGCTATCGGTAGCCCCCCTGTCAACAATAACACTTATGAAAGAACTGTAGCGCGGGGAACCGCTATTTCCGGATTATCAGAGCAGTCTCCTGGCGGCTCACTATCTGACCAATCTCTTCGTGCAGCAGCCCGTGTTCCTTCAGTGCCGCAGAGAAGCCAGCCGCACTATCAGCGGGAATCGCGACCAAAAGCCCCCCGGAGGTCTGGGGATCAAACATCACCTGAGTGAGATTTGCGTCAACATCGGGAGCAAACCGGACATGTTTCTCAATGTAATCACGGTTGGCAAAGGCTCCGCCCGGATTCATTCCCTCGCCCGCCATACGCAGTGCCTCCGGCAACAGTGGTATTTTACTCCCGAAAAGCTCGATACTCACACCGGATGCAGACGCCATTTCATAGGCGTGACCGAAAAGGCCATAGCCGCTGACATCAGTTGCCGCATTGACGTTATGCTGGATCATTAATTCAGCCGCTGTCTTGTTAAGCGCAGCCATCTGTTTGATGGTCAACTCAGCGAGATCGTCCGGCACGGCTTGCTTCTTGATCCCGGTCGCAATAATGCCTGTGCCCAGCGCCTTGGTCAGGAAAACCCGGTCACCTTCTCCGGCACCGGAGTTTGTGACTATGCGCGCCGGATCAATAATGCCGGTAACTGCCAATCCGTACTTGAGTTCATTATCCTTAATGGAATGACCACCCATTATTACGGCACCGGCTTCTTCGATCTTGTCTGCACCACCTTTCAGGATATCAGAAAACACCTGCCTGGGCATTTTGGTGTCCGGGAACCCGACGATATTCAGTGCTGTGAGCGGGCGTCCGCCCATGGCATAAATATCCGAAAGAGCATTGGCAGCAGCTATCTGACCGAAAAAGTACGGGTCATCCACGATTGGCGGAAAAAAATCCACAGTCTGGACCAATGCCCGTTTGTCGTCAAGGCGGTAGATACCGGCATCGTCCGCTTTGTTGAACCCCACCAGAAGGTCTGGGTGGACTGATTGTGGCAGGTCCTTAAGAGCGTCGGCCAGGAACCCCGGCCCGAGTTTGGCAGCTCACCCGGCGCTGCTAACTTCAGCGGTCAACTTGATACTGCATTCTTTTCGGTGATCGGTCATGACGTGTATTGTAGGTCAGGACAATTAAATTGGCAAGTTGTTTAGATTGCGTATGTGCCAGAGTCGCTTGTTTCTCTGGGCGTTTGGAACACTACCCTGTTCGGTTGAGCAAAATCTGCACAACGATAGCATGATCGGATGCTGAAATTGCGCCGGAACCTTCCGATTATAAGAAGATAGGAGGGACACTCCGGAAGTCCAGGCATCGGTTGAACCGCGCTCGACAGCGAAGGACAGAAAGCAGGCATGAGCGAGAAAATCACCACGTTACGTATCGACGAAATCCTTCTGTTCGATGGATTGGTCACCGAGGAGCATATCAAGACGGCGCTGGAATACCAGCGTGAACACGGGGGACGGATCGGATCACATCTCGTCAGACTCGGTTACCTCAACGAGGCTGGCCTGATACAGGCACTGGCGAAACAATTCGACTGCGAGTCCGTCGTGCTTGGCGATGCCGATATCCCGCGAAAGATCATAAAACTGATTCCATCCAACGTGGCCGTTGCACGCAGAGTAATCCCGTTTGACTATGACTCCAAAACAAACATCCTGAAAGTTGCTTGCGACAATCCGAACAATGAAGACTTGATCAATGAACTGAACTTTGTCGCCGCAGGGAAAGAAGTGCGACTGTTCATCGCCGCTGAGAGGTCGTTGGGTGCAGCAGTTGCCAAGCACGACGTGGCAGGCATCAAAGCACCGTCAGGGTCGTCAGAAGCACCACTTTCGAACACGGGTGAAATGACCGCCTCGTCTCTCGAAGATTCCGGAACCATAGATGAGTTGCCGCCACGCGGCTCGATACTTCTCGTAACCGATGAGAGGGATGCAGACAGACCGCTGGCCCAGGCACTGGACCAGGAGAACTTCGAACTGGTGCTAACCGATTCAGCCGATGACGCTATTGATATCATCGGCAACAAGATGTTTCACACTGTCTTCATTCGGGATACTGTGCAGGGGGACTACATTGACTTGATCGACCGTCTGCGCAAAGTCTCACCGCGAACCAATGTTCGCTACTACGAATCAACCGCTCAGTTGCTGCTCGACCAGGAAAGCTACACATCACTCGACGATATGGTAGGCAAGAACATGCAGTTGTTCACTACCCTGCTGTCTTCCTGCGCGGGTCAAGGCGAAAGTCACGCAGGCATTGTGGGACGCTATGTCGATCGTCTTTGCAAGCAAATCGGGTTGCCGGATCGCGACCGCATGATCATTACAAATGCAGCTTATTTGCACGATGTGTCACGGTTCTACTATGGTGAATCTGACGACAACACCGACTGTCGCAGCCGCATCAGCCTGACTGCAAAACTGCTGGATTCATTGAACTATTCCCCGTTGGTAATTGAGATATTGCGCGCAACCTACATCAACCTGCGCCAGAAATACACCAAGCGGCTTCCAATTGAGAAACTCGGTGGCAATATCATTACGATTGTTGACATATTCTGCGAAAACGTCTCGGTCGAGAAGAAGATGTCGCTGGACAGGTTCGAGGTCGTCCGCAACAAGCTGCATTCTCTTTCCGGGAAACTGTTCTTGCCGGAAGTAGTGGCAGCTTTTATTGAGATGATAGAGAAGGATATCCTGATCGAACCCCCTTCTACAAAGTACAATCAGGCACTGGCATTCTGTGAAGATCCCGATCTGCTTGCTCCAATCTTCGTCAAGTTGAAGAGTGAGGGCTTTCGGCCTGTTGCACCGGATACGCTTGAACGCTTCTTTGAGTTGTACGAACGCAGCCGCCCGGACGTCATTATTCTGTTGGTGCCGGACCGCCCTTCGAAGGCCATCACACTCGTGGACGACCTGGTCAAGCGGGGTGTGGAAATCATGAAAGTCCCCACGTTCCTTCTCACCAACCAGGAGTCCGCATCGGAACTGACTTCCATGTTTGAACAAGGGATTGAAGATATCATCACAATCGAGAATGGTCTCGACATGCTTGTTGCCAAAATGTGCAAGTTGCGCGAGAGGATCGAACTGAAAACGAAAGCGAAACAACCATCCGCTAACGGTACGGTTACAACAGGCAATATCGCAGACATGAGCCTGATCGACTTGCTTCAGGCGCTTGGACCAAGTAACAAGACTGCAAGGATCGGCGCAGTGTCCGGCGAACAGCAATTGAATCTCTTTCTGAAAAAGGGACAGATTATCTACGCCGAAGGCTGCGGCAAGATCGGCGCTGAAGCTGTTTACGAGGCGCTGGGCTGGACTGAAGGTACCTGGGTTATCCAGCCAATTTCCGAGTCTGATCTGCCTGAGCCAAATAACGATCATCCCAACGAATCAATCTTGATGGAAGGCTGCCGCCTTCTCGACGAAAAATCCCGCACAGAAACCGCGTAGCATCATACGCTACTCAATGCAAGCTTGCGGTGGTATGGTGGCCCATAAGTTGTTGGGCTTCTTTAAGCGTACCCTCAGCTGATTTCAGTGTTTCTTCAATAGCCATATGTTAGTCCTTTCATTTCGATATTTTTCATTAACGCCTTGACCTGAAAATATTCCAAAGCAACATAAGCCCCAGTACGGATGCGATCAGATATCCAATAACACCAACTAACGGGAAGCCAAAAAGACTCGGCCCCGAAGAAACCTGCATTACCAGTGATGAACCAATGATCAGGGCCGCAATAATCACGGCAGAAGAGATGCGATTTGAACTCTGATTGAATTCCGATGTGAGTTTCTCAAGATTACGATGTTCAAACTGGATACGCAGTTCACCGGCATTGACTTTCCGAAGGGTATCGCGTACACCCTGTGGCAGCTCCTCAACCAGGTTACTGAAATCATCAAACACATTGAGGAGGTCTCTGAAGCGGCGTCTTGGGTCATAGCGCCTTAACATTATCCGGTTGACATACGGCCGTACCTCAGACACCATGTCAAAATCAGGGTAAAGCAGTCTGCCTAAGCCTTCAACCGTGACCAAGGCTTTCAGCATCAGTGACAGATTTGACGGGAGCGTCACTTGGTGGGATCGGGAGATCTCGAAGACCTCTTTCAACAGATCGCTGACCTGTAGTTCCTGGAGGGGTACTTCATAGTATTGACTGACAAAGCTGTTGATATCCGTGCGGAGGGCAATCCTGTTTCCAACATCGTGAGTTATGCCCAGTGCATCAAACGCCCTGAGTATTCTGTTAGTATCCTTATGAATTATGCCGGCCAGCACACTTCCCAATGCTTCTATGGTCGATTCATCCAAGTTGCCAACCATGCCGTAATCAAGTGGCGCGATGACATTATCCTCAAGTACCAGTATATTACCTGAGTGAGGATCGGCATGAAAGAAACCATGCTGGAAGATCTGCCTCAGGATAAACTGGGCTCCTCGCTCAGCAATCACTGTGCAGTCTAATCCATTTCTCTCGAGTTCTTCCAGATGAGATGCCTTGATACCATCTACAAAATCCATAACCAGTACACGGGACGAACTCAGTTCCGGATAGAAACTCGGGATCAGCACGGTTGGGGCATCAGCAAACAACCGTCCGAATCGATGGATGTTACGTCCTTCTGATAGAAAGTCCAGTTCTCGATGTATGGAGCGATCAAACTTCTCGACGACAGCTAACTGGATCAGAGACCACGGTATTGAGAGAATGACGTTTAAGGACCTTAGCCAAGTCTGAAAGGATTTCTAAATCTACATCGATAACTTCCTGGATATCGGGGCGCTGAATCTTTATGATAACCCGTTTGCCGTCGTGAAGGGTAGCGCGATGTACCTGGGCAATTGAGGCAGCTACCAGTGGCTGCTCATCAATGTGCGAGAAGGCTGTTTCGAGTTCTTGCTTCAATTCCTCTTTGATAATATTTTGTACTTCCTCATAGGAGAAGGGGCTGACTTCATCCTGTAGTTTCTGCAACTCTGTAGCTACATCTGGCGGAACGAGGTCTGGTCGCATACTGAGGACCTGAGCCAATTTAATGAAAGTTGGGCCGAGTTCTTCGGCGGCATAGCGCAATCGCTCCGCCCTCGACATAGAAGAATCAACATGTTTACCCAGAAGGGGGATTATCTTGTCGCCGAAGCGTCCGATAAGATCCCTGCGTGCAACATCTACGACATCGCCAAATCCATACTTTAAGAGAATGCCAAGAATCTGCCTGTAGCGGCGCATATGTCGCCAATTTCGCCCGATTCTAAGAGACATAAATCATTCTCCTTTCATTGGTAACATAGTAAGCTGGCGTTTCGTCTCAGCATATCCTTCAGCAATCGCCTCGCCGGCTCTGTTGAACTCAAGAAAATTGATGTGTGATAAATCAGATTGAATCAAGAGATCAGGTGGATCGGCCTTAAGCCTTGTGGCAGTAATTTGTACTTCCATGATATTGATGGAAGACGTTATTACATCAAAAATGCTCGGTAGTGGTTCTACGCCCTTACTATGTTTTGTCCAGGACAAAGCAGAAAAATCAATTGCAGCAAGTCTGTTATTTAGGGCTTCTAATATTCTGTTCTTCTTTTCAGTATGTTGCTGATCGTCCTTTTGCGAATGTGATACGCCCAATTCAGGGGGTGTGTCTTGAAGAGATTCCTTCTTGCCAACCAAACCATGGCTTAGATCAACGGCTATGACGAAATCGGCCCCCATCTCTTTTACAACGCTCACCGGAACCGGATTGACCAACCCGCCATCCACAAGAATCCTGCCGTTATTCCTAACAGGTGTAAATATGCCAGGAATGGAAATACTGGCTCTGACTGCCTCAATGACATCTCCTTCTCTTATTACTACCTCATCTCCAGTATTCAAATCCGTTGACACGGCACAGAATGGAATAGGTAGCTCTTCGATATTAGTCTTCCTCAAGTGATTACGAACGAACCCGGCAACTTTCTTGCCGTCAATAAGTCCGGATTTCGGCAGGACGACATCAAAGAGATATGCGATCTGTTTCCAGTCAAGCCGGACAGCAACCTCTTCCAGGGCTTTTATATTTCCTGCCGCAAAGACTGATCCTACTACTGAACCGATACTGGTACCGGCAATATAGTCGATGTCGATACCGGCTTCAGTTAGAGCACGAATCACTCCAATATGCGCCCACCCTCGAGCAGATCCACCACCCAGGGCAAGACCTATCTTCCCTGGATTCCATCGATTATTCTCTGATAATGCCATAGTCTTTTTCTACTCAATCACTCGGGTGGTTTCTTTACAGTCATCCTCGCAATATCAAACACGAAGGCCCAGGTGGCCCATCCCCGTCTGAGCGGGGTGGATTTCTATCTGGGCATAGAGACAATGTATTATGGCACTGTCGGTGTATCAATAATAATAACCCCGAGAAACCCGACACAAACGGGCTTGCCGAAAAAGTCCTTTCCCTGAGTTGAGTCAGGTCCTTTCCCGCCAAAGGCGGGATGAGACCTGACTTTGTTCTGTGACATGATGTAACGTGACAGTGGTAGCCCACCCAGAGGAATCTGGCGCAGTCGGATTACGTCGGGTGGGTTTCTCTTTTGCCACAATCGGCGGATTTGAGTCATTCCGACCCGCCGCTAGCGGGGAGAAACCCCGACGTTCTGGTTCGGAAGATGTCGGGTTTCTCACTCCGCCATATCATGTTCGGAACCCAACCTGTTGCTCTGGCCTACCGCAGATCGCCGTTGCCGTCGACGGCGCCATCTTTCAGTCGGATAATGCGCTGTGTCTGACCGGCGATAGATGCATCGTGAGTGATGATAATAATGGTCTTGCCCTGTTTCCACAGTTCATTGAACAGTTTGACGATCTCGCCGCCGGAAGCGCTGTCAAGGTTGCCCGTGGGTTCGTCAGCCAGGATAATCTCAGGGTCATTGGCCAGGGCGCGTGCTATTGCCACCCGCTGCATCTCGCCGCCGGACATTTCGGTTGGCTTGTTGGCGGCCTTGTCGGCCAGACCAACACGGGCGAGGAGTTCCGTCACTCGCTGGCGTCTTTTGCGTCCGGTCACCCTGGCGAACAGCAGGGGTATTTCGATATTCTCATAGGCGGTAGCGTATGGCAGCAGGTTGAACGCCTGAAAGACAAAGCCGACCTTCTTGTTGCGAATGTCAGCCAGTTGGTTCGACGTAAGCGTATTGACCAACTCACCGTCCAGCTTGTACTCACCGCTGGTCAGGACATCCAGACAGCCCATCAGGTTCATCAGCGTTGACTTGCCGGACCCGGACGGTCCGACAACGGCCACGGACTCGCCACGCTCGACTTGAATGTCGATACCGCGAAGAGCCTCGAACGTAACCTTGCCGGTCTGGTAGACCTTGCGGATCTGTTTCATATCCATGATTGCACTCATTGGCTGCCTCTCTATCCTATTCGTACCTCAGCGACTCGACCGGGCTGATCGATGCTGCCCGCATTGCCGGAAAAAGCCCTGATAACAGTCCCATAATACCCAGAATCGCGACTACGATGAGTCCGATCTCAAGTGAAATGGTGGGACGCCCCATAAAATCCAGCACGTCCGATTGGATCGGTATGCGCTTAAAACCTTCGGTAAGAACATAGCTAATCGTCATGCCGCCAAAACCGCCGAAGAATGTGATTATCAGAGCCTCTATCAGGAACTGAGCCAGAATATAACTTCTCCGTGCCCCAACAGCCATCTTGATGCCGATCTCACGCGTGCGCTCTTTGATGGACACGTACATGATGTTGGCAACACCCACTCCGGCTATAAGTAGTGTGAGCCCGCCTATGATGCCAAGAAATATCTCTATTCCCAAGAGGATGTTGTGCATTTCACGCTGGCTTTCGGCAACGTCCCAAATTCTAAGAGCGTCCTCGTCGTTCGGGTCAAACTTGTATTTCGCACCCATAGCTTCATAGATCTGTCGCTCGACAATCTTCATCTGGTTAACATCGTACGGCTGGTACACAATGTTATCCAGCCACGGGTCACCGAAAACAGCTTTGAACGTTGTTGCGGGAATTGACGCCTTGTCTTCGTCGGAGCCACTGTACGAGTTCATCTGCATCTTAGGTGCCTGGACACCGATGACCGTAAACGGCACCGATCTCATAAGAATCATCTCGCCGACGGCGTTCTCATCACCAAACAGACGACGCTTAAGTTCGTCACCGAGGAATACCACACGCCGGCGCAGATCGATATCGAGCTGGTTAATCATGCGACCGCCGCGATCTGCAATATGATTGCGCATCTGCTCAAACTCGGGAGTGATTCCGGTAATATGCTCAGTCACAACCTGGTCGCCGTACCGTACCTCAACTCCCCAGCGTTGATACTCACCGCCGATATACTGTATCTCCGGAATGCGTTCCTTGAGGTAGGCGGGGTCTTCCTTGTGCAGTGCGATGTGCCGACCCTTGCCGAGACCCTTAAATGGAATTGTTGTCTGCCCTCCCCAGAGGACTGAGATAGACTCACCCATTCCCCTCTGGTTGGTCACCAACTGTTGCTGCAAGCCTTCGCCAAATCCGAGAAGAAGCATTATAGAGATCGTACCCCAGGTCAGAGCAATCAGCGTGAGTGCGATCCGCTTCTTCTGTTTGCGGAAGTCCCGCACAAAGACGTTGTAAATAACTGCTATGTTCATAACTACCTAAAACAGTTTGAGCGCCTGTACGGGTTGAAGGTTCGCGGCTCTTCTGGCCGGGAAAATACCGGCGGTCAGCCCCACCAGGCCAAGCAGGCAGGACATCATTATCGCACCCCAGCCATCAATAGTCGGAATCCCGATAAACTCTTCCAGATTCAACATGGGAACAACGGAAATGACACCGTAAGCGAACGCAAATCCGAGCACACCGCCAACCCCGGTAATCAGAAGTGTCTCGAAAATGAACTGCCAGAGTATTGTACTCTTGCGTGCACCCAACGCCATCTTGATACCGATCTCCTTCGTTCGCTCTTCCAGCACAACATTCATGATATTGGTCACGCCTATGGCTCCCGTGATTAGCGTGGCGAAACCAATACCGACCAGAAAGGAACTGAAAGCCATGAAGAACGTTTTGAGGAATGCGAAGCCCTCCGTGGTATCCCACACCGCAAGGGCTTCTTCGTCAGTGGGATCAAATCTGTATTTCTCCCCCAGAATCCTGAATATCTCCTGGCGCGCTATTTCGCCAGTGAACTGCGGCTTGTGCTGCGCTACAAAATCATCTGAATGCCGCTCGGAGAACATTGCCTGGTAGGTCGTGTTAGGAATATACGCAGTACGGTTGTCCCGGCCCCGGTAAGAATTATTCTGCTCTTTTGACTTCATTATACCGATCACGGTAAACGGCATACTATTCACCAGGATTCGTTTTCCGACTGCTGCTGAAACACTATCGCCAAACAGGTCGCCGGCCAATATATCCCCGAGAAAGATCACTCGCCGTCGATTCTGAAGATCCGGTTCGTTAATGAAGCGCGAGCCAAACTGAGGGATTATGTTGCGCATGATACAATACTCAGGCCAGACGCCATCAACAAACCGACGATGGGTTTGCCTGCCGTATTTCAGAGTCATGTGGCGACCGTTTTCCGGCGAAATGTGGGCGAGCGTTTGTGCGTTCTGCTTTAAGAAACGCACATCGTCGTCAGTCGGGCGAATGCGTCGTCCTCTCGGCAAACCGTTAAACTCCTTGGCAGTAATACCCGGCCAGACAATGAGAATATTCTCGCCCATTCCCTTCTGTGACTTCATCTGGGCTTCGGTAAGGCCTTTACCGAAAGCAAACAGCAGCACAATGGCGCACGTCCCCCAAAAAATACCGAACATGGTCATGGCCGTGCGGAGCTTTTGTCGCCGCATGTCATTGAGGAACTGCCGAACTGAGAGAACAATATTCATACTATACCAGCGGGGCGCTATCAGTCACCCGTAATTTCCCTGGGAGGGCGTTCAACCAGCAAGTCACCTTCGCTAAGCCCGTCAGTGATCTCGATGCTAATACCATCCGATAGTCCTGTCTTGATCTCGAAGGTGGTTATGACACCCGCAGAATCCTGGACTTCGCAACTTGCCACCGAATCCTCGATAGTGATCAGTCTTTCCGGCACCAGCAGGATATCTTCTCGCTTGGTTATCATGACATCGGCGTTGGCGCTGTAGCCGGCTCGCAGGAAATGGTCACTGGCATCGGTGATATCAATTTCGACTTCAAAAACAGTGGCGCCTTCTTCGCGGTGAGCCCGTGGAGATACCTTGCGAAGCACACCGGCAATTTTCTCATTGGGAATGGCACCGATTTCGAGTTCAACTTCCATTCCGATGCGAAGCTTCCCGACATCGATCTCGTCAACGTTGCCCTTGAAGACCAGATCCTCCATGTAAGCGATGATCATCAAGTCTGTACCGGATTGATACGATGTTAGCGGCACAACCGGATCACCCTCTTCGACGTTGAGTGACAGCACCGTACCACGGATCGAGGATTTAATGATGTTGTCAACTTCACGACCGGCTATCTCCGTGCGCCCCGTCTCGATCAGTGCCAGCTTTTCTTTGGCCAGATTGA
>QNAF01000038.1 GCA_003641405.1 Candidatus Zixiibacteriota bacterium
GCTCCGCCGCAACGCAAACATTCGGCTTGGCTGGAGCTTCGGGCGGATTGAAGTTATTCTCATACACGATCTGAGCAAACTCATCGAGCTCTTTCATCCGTGTAATCGACTCAAAGCGATCACTGCCATGCCCAACAATGATAGCCGCAATTATCTCAGTACTATCACCGGGCTCGAACGTGATCGGTCCGGTGGACTGCATCCATCTGCGGTCAGCAGGATCAGCGTCCAGGTCGCCAGTGTAAGTAGGGTCGCCTGCAGCGACTACCGGGTCACCACTGTGCATGTAGAGGAGCGTATCGCCATCGAATACGTAGGGATCGCCGTTAGCTGCGAGACCCTGCATGTAGTTGTACGTCTCATTATAATCGTTGGGGTCGGTGCCATTGATGTACTTGTTGAAAGAATCCATGCCCCGATTCGTGAAACCGGGCCAGAGTTGCCCCCACATGCGGGCGGTATCTGATGCTAACCCCGGTTCCATAGGCCCCTGAAAGAAGTCGTATCCCATACAGGGGATTGCGGTACCGTAGTCGGTGTCACTGTTGTCACCGTTGTAGACATAGCCGAGTGACAACAGAGTGTCACAACCAACGAAGTCATCGGTGTATCCACCCAGGTCAGGGTCTGCCCAAAGAGATATATAACAATCCTCGATTGTATTCGGTCCCTTGTTATAGACCCCCAGACGAACAAATATAATGTTCCCAAGGGCTCCCTGACGATCAAAAGCGAATGTCGACTGCCGAACCTCAATACCGAGCGGCTCAGTTTTTCCAGCGTCGTTGCCATGCTGCGCCGGGTTGGCGTCGTTGTAGACCGACCAGAGCATCTGATCACCTACCATGTCCGGAATCCGGTCACCATTATCCAGAGTGTCCCACGGAGCACCCTGGTCATAGGGCCAATTGAGATAGTCACTGTTTGGATTGTCCGCAAGACTGTCACGATACAGCTTGTAGAGCTTGAACGCCGGATTGTCGGCCTGATATGTTTCATTGGCCATAGGGCCGGGGACATATTCGTCACTATACTCGGAGATAATGACTCGAGTCTCACCATCTACTTTGCCGCCGATCCACAGACCGGAGGCATAGTTACAGTAGGCCGTCTGGCTACCATTCTCGATAGCTTCCACTGTACTGTATGGAAAGAATGTGCCGGCATCATAGCCGAATACGCCTGACAGGTCACGGCCAAAATTACCGTGGTTAGTTACAAACATCAATATGCGATTGACATTGATGTACTGTTCATTGTCGATGGTTGCTGAGGACGCCGACAGAGGACGCCTGCTGCCATCCGGAGGAGCTGCCATAAGCGGCACCGCCAGGATGAGTATCAGCACCATCGCCAGGGCTTTTGTTTTCATATTATGTATCCTCATCTCTGACTAAAATGACATACGCAATCCGAGAAAGAACATTCTCGGGTTCGAGTAGTTTGCCGAGCTGAACTGCTTCAGTTCATAGTGTTCCTGGTACATCGTGCCTTCGACCTCAGATTGCTCTATCGTTGTCTGAGCCGCATCTGTCTGCAGATATCCGGTTACAGTCGGTTTGCCGGTACTCTCGTAGACGCCAACGATGTTCTCGCGATCAAGCAGGTTCTTGACCCAGAAATACGGCGTGATTTCGAAATCTGAAATGCTGAACTCCCGCTCAAGCTTCAGATCGATGTTGAAAATCCACGGCTTACTGGTAGAGTTGATCGTGCCACGGGGTTGCGGTCTGACTGCTGCCTCCGTTGCCTCGTCGTAAGTGTACGAAGGTGTGTAAGGAGTGCCGCTACCGGCAACCAGAATCACGTTCAGACTCGTGTTCTCCAGTGGCCAGTAATCGCCAACCCTCGGACCTTCCTTTGCCGTTGTACGCAGATCAAATACAGCACTCACGTTGTGACGCTGATCGTAATCCAGAGGACTTGTGGTTTTGGGAGGGAACTTCGGGTTCGACCAGTTGATTATATAGGACGACTGTGCGAATGAACCCGTACCGGTTGCATAACTGAGAGTATAGTGGATGTTCATGCGCAGGTTGCGGGTCCTTTTCATTGTCAGCGCCAGATCAAGCCCCTTGATGGTACCAAAATCAATATTGGAAAAAACATCATACGCTCTTGGGAAAGCAGGGGTCTGGTGGAATATCTGAGTAAGTCCTTGAACATCTTTATAATATGCGGTCAGGTCAAACGCAACATTCTCACCAAGCTGGTGCGACAGTCCGACCTCGTATTGCGTGATCTTCTCTGGCTCGAGAGCGGGACTCGGGAATGGGTAATAGCTCCCGGCCCTGACCCTTGCCTCCAGGAAATCGTATCCAACGTACAGCTTGTTCAAGTCGGGACGTTGGAAGAACTTTCCGAAATTGATATGCATCTGCGTGCGATCCGAAACAGGGAAAGACACGCCAATCCTCGGCGAAAAGCGATAGAACTTCTCCGAAGGTTCCAGATCCTCAAAGTCGAGCGAATCCAGATACTGGCCATCCAGGAACGGTGCCTCCGGAACTTTCAGTTTGAGAGCCCTGTAGTCAAAGTAATCAAACCGCAATCCAGCCAGAACGATAAGACCTCGCCACTCAAGCCGGTCTTCTACAAAGACACCCAGATTTATCGGGTGCTTGGCTTCGTTCTTATAGCCTTGATCATCAGATTCGTTACCGTAAGCATCGAATCCATAATGGTTGACCATTACGTTGTTTGCAGGTTCATATTCCTTTGTTGCATCCAGATTTCGGTAGTAACGAAGGGTATGTCTCTGGGCATCGAAACCTGCGCGAAGGGTGTGGTTGGCATTCACCTGGTAGGTCATGTCACCCTTCAAGCCGAGGTACGATGACTTACGGTGCGTGAAGCCGGGATAATAAGAAGTCTTATCCAGAGTCAGAGAGTCCAGCGTCTGAATCGTGTCGAGAGGATTGGCAAAAGTCGTGTCCGTCCCAACAATTGTTGTGTCAAGCCAATTGTCGTAAAGTGTATCCCCAATACGTGTCACAATGATTTCTTCGCTGGGTGTCCAGAAAAGGTTGTGTTCACCGAACTCGGGGTTAACGACATCGCTGACCTGACCGTCATCCCAAACGTACTGACGTCGGTAGCCATCAAGGTCGTCGAAGATCACTCCATCACCCGCAAGCCGCTCAGTCATGAAATATGACCCGCTCAGGTTGTAGAAGAAATCCTCATTGAGTGTATGCGTTATCTTGGCGTTCAGCCCGAGGTTCTTGTCCTTATAGCGAGGGGCATGTTCCGGATTCAGCGCCCATTCCTGGCGATAGTCACGCCAGTTATCAATGGACCCGTTACCGCTGAGCTGTACTTTGAACTCAGGCGTGAAACTGTAGTCAAGTTTACCCTGATATGACCAGCCTTCCAAGCTATTGCTGGGCAGCCGGTGCGGGTTCTCGCTGTACAGTTCATCCAGGCCGAAGTCCGCACCCCAGACCTCATGCATCTCCTTTGTCCTTGGAGAAGGTGTCCGGTCGGCAATATAGCGCCGTTCGCCGGAGATGAAGAAATAGCCTTTCTCCAGACCCGGAATCGGACCACCGAGGTCCGCGGAGTAGTAGTTGTGGTCAAACGACTCACCGACGATCTGGTCAGTCACCAGATCGACATTGCCATGGTACTTGTCCGAACCAGAACTGGTTATGACGTTTACAATACCAGAAGCCACATGGCCGTACTCAGCAGAAAACGCCCCCGAAGTGACCGACACTTCCTGGATAGCATTGTTGTTGATGTTGGCAGTAGAAATCCCCGTTAGAGGATCCTGTTGAGAGAATCCGTCAACGTAGTAGGCGATCTCTGACGGTCTGCCGCCACGCAGAATGAGTTCTGAGCCGGTGCCTTTGCCCGCTCTCTGGCCTCTCTGGCGTTGCAGAAAACTGCCGGAATTCATACGGACGACGCTGTTCTGAATTCCCACAAGGTCTTCAAAACCACGTGTCGGCATCGCCAGCAACTCATCCTTTTCGATAATGTCGATGGACGTTGTCTGGTCCCTGATGATCAGAGGACGTTCGCCTGTCACCCTGATAGTTTCGTCGAGTTCAGTAACCCTGGTTGTCATCTCCTGGTCATGGTAGGTGACAACTCCTACTGATACATCGATGTTGCTGACTTCCACCGTGGTGTAGCCCATGGATGAAAGAACCAGCGTGTAGTTTCCAATGGGAACGTTGTGAATCCTATAGACTCCGTTCTCATCGGTCACGGCGCCCATGGTTGTCCCCTGGATAGCCACCGACACACCAAGCAGTGGTTCTTTTGTTGTGCCGTCAGTAAGCTTTCCGGTAATCGTCCCGACAACAGAGCCGAGAACGGAACTACCTAGAAAGCACACCAACACCAAGGCAAATGAGATTAACCTAAGCCTCATTAGCGGTACCTCCTTATTCGATTGTGGTTCTATGTGAATATATCTGCGCATAAGTTCTCAATTTCCATGAACATTCAAAAGCTGCGCGACCATCCCTCAACCTCCGAGGGGTCTGTACATATTGAGTAATATCCTACCTGTTATTTGAAAGTACAGCAATATTGAGAATTGTGTCAACTCAAAAACAACCCACTTGCACTGATCTTTAGGATTATGGGATCAGCTATAAGACTTCTCCAACCGTCTCAGAAAGCCAAGTTTCTGATCAATTCCAACGCCAGACCTTGACAGTACGCCTGCGCCGGTTCTTCAGGGAGGAATGCTCTTCAAGAACAGGCTGATTAGTAGCCCTCAAAATGCTGGACAATCGATAGTTGATAATTGGAGCACAACAAGCAGCAACCACACCGGCATCTGCTGTTTCGGGAAAACGTCGATGGAGACGTTTATCGATTCGGTGGCGCGGATCAAAGACAAAAAGCTGAACTGGAAGCTACAGACAGAATCGGCAGTGTCAGGTTAAGTCCCTGTTCTTACAGATAAGGTGTTACCCACCTATAGCTTATCCTGTTGGGAGATAGTCGGATACGCTTGGAATCGGGAGGCCAGTACCCATCCAGAGTTTTACCAGTTAGGTACCAAGTCCGACCTTCGGCATGTTTTAACCAACACAAAATCATTGTATGTCTTTGATACTCTGGGAACTTTGTATACGAAAAACGTTGCTGTGTGCTGTTTTGGGTCGATTTCAACGTGATTTCGCGAAGTACTTCAGTGAGTCCTTGATTACCTGTGACGAGGCCGAATTGAGCCGTTTGAGGGTTTGACCAGACACAAAACCGATTTGACGAAGCTGTTCTCGTCAACAATACCTATATTCGCACCTGGGAAGGAGTTAAGCCTGATCTCCTCAACAAAATGCACAAGGTGTTGCTTAGTCGATGAGATTCCTTCCCGCAATAGGACGTGAGCTCAAAAAGCTCGGCTGGGACAAGCTGGATATCATCCTTACAATTATGATCGACCTCACGAGGCCTTTGATAGGGAAACCCCTTCCAGGGCGTTTCGAAGTATATTTCAATTACACCATAATTATCTCATAGGATATGCCATATCACAGACAGATGACATGCAAAGAAGCATCATTGCGCACGAAAAAGGGAGTAGTTGGGTATTTTTCATTCGTGTGATATAATAATAAGTCCTAAAATTGCTTGTTTTCTCTATATTGTTTTTTACTTTGGCTGTGTTGGTAAAAAAGCGTACCAACACTTGATTATGAGAAAATTTCCCGCCAAAGCATATAGTTTAGCAAGACAATCAGGGACATTGTATTAAACGCTAATTCATGGAGCATCAATGAGAACCGAGGTCATAACGCCGGAAGAACATGAACGAGCTTTTGCCCCCACCAAGAAACCTGAAGTAACTGAGCGACAAAAACTTAGTGTGCGATATCATGTTGAAGATTATGATATCGCTGATCGACCGAGACGCTTTTTGGAAGCCTTCGCTGCCATCCTTAAGCACTCGAACTATCGTTTTGCGCTGGAACATTTCATACGCATGACCACCAGGTGTTCCAAGTGTGCGGTTGAGTGCCCGATTTATCAGGCCACCGACGATCCTCATGACATACCTTGTCATCGTTCGGAGTTACTGTTGAATGTGTACCGGCGTCATTTCACGCTAGCCGGTTCATTAAAGGGAAGGCTCTTTGGCACAGGTCACCTTACGAACGATAAGATCGAGGAAATGGCCGATTCCTTCTGGAACTGCACTGCCTGCAGGCGTTGCACGATTGAGTGCCCAGCCGGTATCGACCACGCTCTGATTACACACCTGGGACGGTATATTCTAAGCGAGATTGGCATCAGCCCACGGGCACTGGTCGTCAGCGTCCGTGAACAATTGGAGGGAACTACCGGTAACACTTCAGCCATTCCTCTCCCGGCTTTGATCGATACTCTTGAATTTCTCGAAGAAGATATGAAGGAAGAGAAGGGAATTGATATCAAATTCCCGCTTGATGTTGAAGGTTGCGATTACATGTTCATCCCGGCTGTCAGTGATTTCCTGATAGAGGCAGAGACATTGATGGGGATCGCTGCCGTCATGAAGGCAACCGGCGCTTCCTGGACTATAGGTACTCAGTATTTCGATGCTATCAATTACGGTCTTTTTTACAACGACCGTATGCTGGAACGGATTATACGGAAACTGGTTGCCGAAGCTGAGCGCCTGAAAGCGAAGAACATACTCATCGGCGAATGCGGCCATGCCTCCCGTTCCGCCAAGTATTTCGTTCCAACTCACTGCGGCGGCAAAAACGCTATCCCGGCGCTCAACATCATGGAATATACATATGAAATGCTCAGAAAGGGTAAGCTAAAGCTCAATCCCAACACCATCACCGAAACGGTGACTTATCACGATCCCTGCAACATCGCTCGCCAGGGATGGGTGGTGAATCAACCGCGAGAGCTTATCAAAGCTTTTTGTACCAATTTCGTTGAAATGACACCCAACCGGGAGAAAGGCATATGCTGCGGCGGCGGTGGCGGGACAGTTTCGATCGACGAGATACGAACATACCGAACAACTGTCGGTGGTAAAGCCAAAGCTGACCAGATCCGAGCCACCGGCGCCAAGTATGTTATCGCACCGTGCGCCAACTGCAAAAAGCAGATTCGTGAACTCCTGGAAGATCAGAAAATTGATTGTGAAATGATCGGCCTTCACGATTTGATATACAAGGCTATCATCTTTGATGAATCGAACAAGAGTATTGACACCGAGAATCAGAAAGGATAGACAGTGCAAGGGTTACTTGATTTTGCGGAAGGTCCGCTTTTCCGTCTGACGTTCTTCATTATGGTATTGGGCTTTGCGCGAGTCTTTATCCTCGCCATTTGGGGAGCCGTAGACGCGTATCGCAAAGCAGGGGATAAAACTATAGCCTGGGGGACAGCCACACGCAAAACCATTGGCTGGCTAGTCCCGATCAGGAGCGTTTTCACTCATAAACCATTCTACAGCATGTTTTCTATCCTTCTCCACATCGGCCTGATTCTTGTTCCCATTCTCCTTCTGGCTCATGTGCGATTGTGGGAAACTGCTCTTGGTTTTGGATGGTTGACTCTGCCCAAAACCTGGGCTGATTTATTGACTTTAGCTACGATTGTAGCTGGAGTGGCGATCATTATCGGACGTATCGCCAGTAGCAACCTGAGATTTCTGAGCCGCAAACAAGACTACCTGTGGCCTCTGCTACTAATTATTCCTTTTGTTACCGGCTATATCTGTTCTAACACGGCAGTTACTCCCGCGACATATCAGATCCTTATGCTGATGCACGTCCTTTCCAGCGAGTTGATCTTTGTTCTGATCCCGTTCACCAAGATCGCTCACTGTGTTATTATGCCGCTCTCCCAGTTCATTATGCTGATTGCGTGGAGATTCCCCGCTCATGTTGATGACGATGTCTGTACGACCCTCAACAAGAAAGGAATGCAGATATGAAAGCTGCCATCCTGACTGATGTTACCAAATGTATAGGTTGTCTTGAATGTGTGGCAGCATGCAAGAAAACGAACAAGCTCGACCGTGATTTCCCCCGTAGCTGGCATAAAAATGACGGGCTTTCGGCTCGCAACTGGACCTCAATTGTTGAAAAACCGGAACAGCACTATATTCGGAAACAGTGCCGACATTGTCTTGAACCTGCTTGTGTTTCGGTATGTCCGGTAGCGGCTTTATATAAGACCAAAGAAGGTCCGGTAGTATATGATCCTGACAAATGTATGGGTTGTCGTTACTGCATGGTTGCCTGTCCATACGGAATACCCCGCTACGATTGGGACAAACCGGCGGCTTATGTTCAGAAATGCCATATGTGCATTGACCTCATAAAACAGGGTAAACAACCTGCCTGCATAGAGGCTTGCCCTACCCAAGCGACAATTTTCGGTGACCGGGACCAGCTTATGGCTGAAGCGCATCGGCGAATCAAAGATGAACCTGAAAAGTACATCAACAAAGTTTATGGTGAGTTTGAAGTCGGCGGAACATCAGTGCTATATGTTTCCGATATTGATCTTGAATTCCTGTCATATCCTCTGAAACCAGGGACTGAGCCGTTGCCAGACACTATGAAACCGGCAATGGAAGCAGTTCCGCCTGTTTTTGTAGGTATGGGTGCATTGATGGGTGGTGTCTACTGGATTTGCAGGCGTCGGGAAAAGCTCCAGGGGGAAAAAGAAGGGAATAAGGAATAAGCGATGGATAGGGCAAGGATTTTCAAATCGATTCTTTGGGCGATTACCGGTCTGGGATCAGCGGCGCTGGCAACCAGGTTTTTGATTGGCCTGGGGGCGATCGCAAATATGAACGATGCCGTTCCCTGGGGACTCTGGAAAGGTTTCAATATCTTTCCGGGTATTGCACTAGCCGGTGGCGGGTTTGTAATGACGGCTATCATTTACATAATGGCACGTGAGGAATATCACAAATATGCCAAAATATCTGTGCTGCTGGCGTTTCTCGGCTATCTGACTGCGGCAACTGCCTTAGTCACGGAACTAGGTCTCCCCTGGCTGGTATGGCATCCCATAATCTTCTGGCAACATCACTCACCCCTGTTTGAAGTTTCTTGGTGCGTGATGCTGTACCTGACAGTACTCTTTTTGGAGTTTATACCTGTTCCACTCGAAGAAACCAGCCGCTTTGCCAAAATTCGGATATTCCTTACCAAATATAAAATCGTTCTGGTATTTCTGGGCATTATGATTTCAACGCTCCATCAATCTTCTCTGGGATCGATGTGGCTAATCACTCCGGAGAAATTGCATCCCCTGTGGTACACATCACTGTTACCGATTCTCTTTTTCCTATCTGCGGTAGCAATCGGTCCGATAATGCTGATATTAGCAATATTAGTAATCACCCGGATATATCGCCGAAGAACGGATAGCCAAACCCTTTCGAAGCTCGGGCTTCTCTCTGTATTCGGAGTCCTTGTCTACGGTCTGGTTCGTCTCATCGATATTGGGGTCAAAGGAAAGTTCGCTATGATTTTCGATGGGTCGTGGCAATCGACTTTCTTCTTAGTCGAAATATCTTTAATGGTTGTTATCCCGTTAGTCCTGATGGGCGTCCGCAGACTTCGTAACTCCTCCGGTAGTCTCTGGGTAGCGTCCCTTTCGGCAGTTATCGGACTGGGCTTCGATCGAGCCAATATCGCAGGGATAATGCTTTCTGTTGATGGTCCAATGTATACGCCGACCTTATTCGAGGTACTTGTCAGTTTGGCGATAATCAGTGCAGCGATCCTGGCGTTTCTTTTCGGTATAGAGCGCTTCAAAATCTGGGATACTAAATGGGAGGATCCACGTGAAAAACCGGAAAGCCATCCTGATTTCGACCGCTCCGCTGAAGTTTGGCTCGGGACACCTCGACTGGCTGGACGCTCGGTCTACTCGCTGATCTTTGTAGTTTCACTGGCGGTTGGTTTCGCCATTATCCCTGGCAAGAGGATATACAGCGACGGCGTCCAGGAGGTCGTTTCGCAGAAAGCTTATGGGGGAGATACTCTTTGCATTGACGGCAACCGTGACAATTATGGTGTGACCTTCGATCACAAGGCACATGTTGTTCGCAATAGTAACGATAGCTCATGCGTTCTGTGCCACCATATGAACCAACCCAACGACAAGCAAAGTGGATGCTATTCCTGCCACCGTGATATGTATCAAACTACCGATGCCTTCAGGCACGACTGGCATGCTGATCCGGCAAACGCCAATATCGGTTGTATGGAGTGTCATGCGATAGATCAGGAACGCCTGGCTACCACCGCCAAGGCATGCGATCAATGCCACAAGGATCTCATCCCGCCTGGTGCAACGATTACTATTGAAAAATACATGGCTCCTTCGTATACCGACGCCATGCACTTCCTGTGTATTGACTGTCATAGGCAGAAAGCCGAAGAATTAACCGACAAACCGGACCTGGCTCTCTGTACTACCTGCCATAGATGGAAACACCCGAATCACTTGCAAGATGAAGTTGCAGAAAAGTACAACCACCCGTATTTTAATCATGTAGTGCTTCCTCAAAAAGGCTCAAAGGAAAAAGGACATTGATATTAGCATTATGCGTAAAAAAGTACTAATAATTGATGATGAGCAGGACGTGATGACTTACCTGGTTGCGATTTTGGAGAGCAACAATTGCATCCCATATTCCGCAGACAGCGTTCAACGTGGCTTTCAGATGCTTGAGAAAGTAAAGCCCGACTTGATTTGTCTCGATATTATGATGCCGAAAGAGTCCGGCATTTCAATGTACATACGACTAAAACAGGACCAAGCCCTTAAGAATATTCCAATTATGATTATCAGCGGCGTGGAACAAGCGGGAGAGTTCAATTTCCGTTCTTATGTCCCGGACAAATCGATTCCTGCACCTGTCTGTTTTATGGAGAAACCGATTGATGTAGAGAAGTATATTCAAACTATAGAAAAACTTATGTCTTCCGGTACAGCATCGGAAAAGCAGGAAGACAAGTAATGCGCAAAGTCAGGTCAGACAAGTCAAGAAGACTCGTTGATATCGTTTACAGAACGCTATTTCAACAGGTGCCTTTTAATGTCGCGGTTATTGACCGGGATCATAATGTCGTTGATGCTAACGACAACTTTGCCCGGCGGTTCGGTGATTGGCGCGGCAAAAAGTGCTACAACCTGTATAAAAAGCTGCACCGACCCTGCGATGAATGCCCCTCCGCTCAAGTGTTCGAGGATGGGAATGTGGTCGTAGCCGACTCCGTCGGTATCGATCAGAACGGGAAAGAGACGCACTACGTGGGACACGTTGCACCTATTAGAATGGAGGAAGGCGGCCCTGTTGAATATGTTATGGAAATGACCAGGACTGTAACAGGGACCAGAAGTTGGCAACAGGAATACCAAATCCTGTTCGACCGGGTACCATGCTATATTACCGTTATCGATCGGGATTTCCGCATACTTCGTGCCAACGAAGCCTTCCGGCAAACCTTCGGCGATAAGCCAAACCAGCATTGCTACGAGGTATACAAACGTCGGAAATCGAAATGCCCCAACTGCCCGGCGGCAAGAACGTTCAGAGACGGGCAAGTGCATCACTCCCAACAAGTGGGGACCAAGAAGAGCGGTGAAAAGGCTCACTACGTCCTATCCACCTCTCCCTTAGCCCGAGGAGAAAAGGAGGTAGCACATATTATCGAGATTTCAACCGATATCACCGAAACCAAGAAACTGGAAAAAGAGATCGTCGCTGCCGAGAGATTGGCAGCAGTCGGTCAGACCGTGGCCGGATTAGCACACAGCATCAAGAATATTCTCATGGGGCTAGAAGGCGGTATGTATATTACCAGGAAAGCCTTGAAAAGGGATGATAAGGAAATGCTGGCTCAGGGTTGGGAAATGCTTGAACGCAATTTTGATAAAACCACATCCCTGGTCAAGGATTTCCTCAGCTTTTCTAAGGGACGTTTACCGGAACTCCAGATGGTTAACCCTAATGATCTGGTCCATGAAATTATTGGCTTGTATAAGGATATCGCCGAGAGCATCGGCGTGATTCTCACAGAGGATATTGATCCCAAAGTCAAAGAAGCGCCGCTGGACCCCAAGGGTATCCATACCTGTCTGACCAACCTGGTATCAAACGCAATAGATGCTTGTCAAATGAGTGAGAAGAAGGATTGCCGCGTACGCATAAGCACAAAGGATACTAGAAGCACCCTTACTTTTACTGTAGTTGATGATGGTTGCGGAATCGATCACGACATCAAGAATCGAATATTCACCACGTTTTTCACAACTAAGGGCGGTAAAGGTACTGGCCTGGGT
The DNA here is from genome assembly GCA_003641405.1 of Candidatus Zixiibacteriota bacterium. Taxonomy (GTDB): domain Bacteria; phylum Zixibacteria; class MSB-5A5; order GN15; family FEB-12; genus B22-G1. The sequence goes on from QNAF01000038.1 coordinate 12,280, forward strand.
TTGCTGACGACAAGGAAGATCGTCCAGGAACATGGCGGGAAAATATCGGTTAGCTCAAAAAAGGGCGAAGGCACAAAATTCACGATGGCATTTCCGAGGAAGAGACTTCAGGCCTTGTTCAAAGACAATATTGCTTAGGAATAAAGAACTGTAGGTAGAGGAGTAAATAATGTCTGAACCGGATATTAAAACCATTCTGGTCGTTGATGACGAAGCAGACGTCAGGAATTACTTGTCAATGGCCTTAACCGATGCCGGGTTTAATGTGATCACTGCCAGCGATGGATTCGACGCGCTCAAACAGGTCAAAAAACATAACCCAGATCTGATTTCTTTGGACTTAGTCATGCCGAAGCGTTCAGGGATTAAGTTCTATAGAGATATGGTTAAGAACAAAGAGTGGGAAAAGATTCCCATAATAATTGTCACTGGCCATGCGAGAGATGACTTAGGCAAGTCCGACCTCAAAGAGTTGACTATGTCCGGGCCGGGTATCTACCTCGAAAAACCGATCAAACCCAACAACTACGTCGGGGCAATCAAACAACTCTTAGAGATGGATACAACAGAGGATGAACAAGAAGCGGCAGAACAGGTTGAGCTTCAAAACGAACTGAAGAATATTATTGACGATGCTAATCCAGAGACTCTAAAAAAGCTACGGGAAATGATGAATAAGAAGAAATGAAGTCTCTGCATTAACCGTGAATATGATTACATAGAGCATTACAGATCGTTGGTCCGGACAGAAAGGACAATATATGGGTAAGAAAGTTCTAATAATCGATGATGAGGAGGATATCAGGAGTTTTCTGGTCGAGCTCTTCAAGGACAACGGCTTTGAAACAATGACCGCTTCTGACGGCGTTGAAGGTTTAGAGCTACTGAAAACCGAAAAACCTGACCTGATCACACTGGATCTGCAGATGCCAAATGACACCGGGACTGCCTTCTACCGGAAAATGCATCGAGATGAGCAATCCAATAAGATTCCGATCATTGTGATTAGTGGGGTTGCCGGCAAACATTTGGCCATTAAGAAGCCGTTTGCTATCTTCGATAAACCAATTGACGCTGCTGCCTTGTTGGAGACAGCCAAGAGCGCTGTTGGTCAAGACGGCTAAGTTGTAGTAGTATCGACGCTGACGCCTTTGAGCCGACGCTATCAAACGCAGGCACCTGACTGACAATTTGCGGAAATCGTCAGCCGGCGTCTGAGTCCTCTCTTGACAATCAAGACCTCAACAGCTAAACTTGCCGCCCTGCATTCCCCTGATCAGTCTGCCGATAATGGGAGGATACGGAGTAATACGATGAACCATGGCCCAGCACATATTCGCAATTTCTCGATCATTGCCCACATTGATCATGGCAAATCGACCCTTGCTGACCGCCTTCTTGAACAGACCAGGACTCTCA
>QNAF01000039.1 GCA_003641405.1 Candidatus Zixiibacteriota bacterium
GGCCTCGCGACACGATCAAATCTCCTGAGGAGATTGAAATCCTGATCAAGAGGTATGGCGGTGAAAAACTGGCTCGAACCCTGGGAAGACTCCGCGGCAGCGCCAATGCCATCATAGCGTTGGGGCAAGTCATGCATCATGGCGGCGATGGTGGTCAGGTGGCTCTTGGATATCTGGCTCAGTCACTGATACATGCCAATGCGGATGTAAGGGTCAATGCCGAGGAACAGCTCAAACAACTTACCGACACTAACCTTGTCGTGCAGCTTATCCGCATGCTTGAGAACACCGCTCTGCATGAGCGGATCATGGAGATACTGAAACAGATAGATCATCCTGAAGCCCGTCAGATTATCAGCAAGGGCTGACCTTGATTGATCCGGCGAGAAAGGACTCAGATACTGTCATGTCAAAGAAGGTTATGATCGTCGATGACGAAGAGGATATGAGGATATTCCTCGAGACATTGTTCAAAAAGGCGGGGTACGAGACGGAAGTGGCCATCAACGGTGAGGAAGCCATGCGGCAGTTGGAACACGGGGTACCAAATCTCATCACACTTGACATTCTGATGCCTAAAAAGAGTGGTATTTCTTTCTTTCAGGCTATCCGAGAAGATGAGCAGCTAAAATCGGTGCCGGTCATTGTGTTATCCGGTGTAACCCGTCATTCGGAGTTTTTCGGCAGTGAGGCCAGGACCGGACCGACCGAGTTTGTTGAAAAGCCCGTGGCTCCCGACGTACTTCTCTCCAAGGCCAAAGAACTGCTTGGGGAATAGACAGCTATGCGTTCGACCAGCGGCAAGATATTCATGCGTGGTTATGTATGGACCATCGCCTCTCTGTACCGCGTGGCGATGGTCGCAGTCCTCACGGCGATTGTCCTGACGGCGGTCGCCTATTACACTGGTGTCATCTATACCGGACTTCTTGCAGCTCTTCTCCTGTTTGGGTATGGCGCCGCTGCTTATCAGGTGCGCAACAGCGGTATGGCGCTGGACTTCCCGGGAGTTGATCGTTTCTTCCAACGTGTGCCCTGTTATCTGTCGATCCAGGATCGAGACCTCCGCATAATACGTGTCAACAGACTCTTCCGGCAGGATTTTGGTCAACGCATAGGAGAGCATTGTTATAAGGTCTATAAGGGTGCCGATGAAGCCTGCCCGGATTGTCCGGTTCTTAAGACTTTCGAAGATGGCCAGACACACACCACCCAGGAAAGTGTTATCACAAAGGATGGGCGTAAGGTCGAGATCATTGTCTATACGACTCCTGTCAAGGACGAAGAAGGTGTGGTCATGGGTGTCATGGAGATGTCAACCAACATCACCGAAGTCAAGCAGTTGCAACAGGAAATCGAAGCTAAGCGGCAGGAATATCAGAATCTGTTTGACCGGGTGCCCTGTTATCTATCGACGCTGGACAGAGAGTTCCGTATCCTCAGAGTCAATGAGCAGTTTCGGAAGGAGTTTGGCGGCAAAGTCGGCGAATTCTGCCACAAGATATACTACGGACGTGATACGGTCTGCCCTGACTGCCACGTGGCCAAGACCTTCGAGGACGGAGAGATCCACAGTCGCGAAAAAACCGTTACCAAGCCAGACGGGAGTGAGGCCAGACTGATCGTGTATGCCTCCCCGATACATGATGAGAAGGGTGAGCTATCGGCCGTGATGGAGATGGCTACCGACATCACCGAGATTAAGGCGCTTCAGGATAAGCTACAGGAAACCCAGGCAAGATTCCAGCAGCTATTTGAAGGTGTTCCGTGCTATATCTCCATTCAGAATAGGGACCTGAAGATTATCGATGCCAATCAACGTTTCAAAGACCACTTCGGGGATCGTCCCGGGACCCCCTGTTATGAGGTATATAAAAAACGCAGCACAGCTTGTCCTGAATGTCCGGTCATGATGACGTTTGAGGATGGACTTATACACACACATGAGGAGAAAGTGATCAACAGCGATGGCAGCTCGACTGACATGCTGGTACAATCTTCACCAATTAACGATGAAAACGGCGATTGCACGGCAGTTATGGAAGTGTCTACTGACATCGGTGAAGTGAAGCACTTGCAGCGCGAATTGACCTACATGGGTCTAACAGTTGCAGTGATGGCTCATAGAATCAAGAACATCCTGATGGGGCTTGAGGGTGGTATTTTCGTTGTCAATACTGGATTTGAGGACGGAGACCATGATACTCTGGGAAAAGGCTGGAAGATGATTGAACGCAATGTTGGTCGCGTCTCGGCCATCGTCAAGGACTTGCTGTACTGCTCAAAAGAACGACAGATGTCTTTCGAATTGCTCGATCCCGGCACCGTCCTTTGTAATGTACATGAGTTGTTTCATGATCGTGCCGTTCGTGATGGTGTAGATCTCATACTTGAATTGCAGAATGACCTTCCTGACGGTCAATTTGATCGCGACGCTCTGCACTCTCTTATTACAAACCTGGTGACCAACGCCATAGATGCCTGTGTGAATGACTCCCGTGAGAATCGGACGGAACAACACCGGGTTATCATCAAGGCCAACATCGATCACCGGGAGAACTACCGCTTCGAAGTCTCAGATAACGGACCAGGAATCCCCGGCCATGTTGGCGAGTCGGTCTTTGATGACTTCTTCTCGACCAAGGGACGGGAGGGCACAGGCCTGGGTCTGTTGGTGGCAAACAAAGTGGCCGCGGAACACGCTGGGACCATCACCTTTGAGTCTTTAGAGAATATAGGAACAACCTTCCGGGCTGTAATCCCCCGAAAGACTGCAGTCGATACCAAATAAGCGCATTTCTGACTGTCGATTATATAGTTGAAGCGGCTTTATTGTTTTGCTACTATTACTCAAATAGATAACGTTAGACGAGGTAATGACGCATGGCCAAGAAGATTCTGATAATTGATGATGATGATGATATTAGGACTTTTCTTGAAACACTCTTCAAGAAAGAGGGGTACGAAACGGTTGCGGCCTCAAATGGTGTTGCAGGGCTTGAGATTATGAAACGCGAGAATCCTGATCTAGTCACGCTTGATCTGCAAATGCCTCAGAATACCGGGACAGACTTTTACCGCAAACTGCGACGCGACGACAAATACAAAAACGTGCCGATAATCGTCATAAGTGGTCTCCCTGGCCGACACCTTGCTCTCCCGGAACCTTTTGCAGTATTTGACAAACCGATCGACAAAGACACCCTGATAGAAAAAGCACGAGAGGCGCTCGCCTGATTCTACTCTGAGTTCGATCGCTTTCCGCCCTTCGATAACTCTGCCTCAATGATTCGCAACGGAAGGTGCGATCGTTTCTCCTTTGCTCTCACTATGACCGAACAATCAATAGCAACCGGGCGAAGTGAGCGCAACGCCAACTCGCCCGTGATTGCCACTATTTCCGCTGCTGCCAGGACTACACAGCTACTCCCCGCAGGGTTTATCGCCGTGAAAGGCCGGATCGTCACACGGGTTGGAACCTGTGATAAGCTCGCTATTGAGATAGGCTGTCACAATGTCCTCGGGCTTTCCATTCGGCGCACCCATAACGACCTTGACACCATTCTGCTGGAATAGCTCGACAGCTCGCCCTCCCATACCGCCGGCGATTATCATGGTACAACCCATTTTGCTTAGCCATGCGGGAAGTACGCCTGGTTCGTGCGGAGGCGGCGTCAGCATCTCTGCTGAGCTGATGGATTTTGCTTCAGGGTCGACATCAATAATTGCGAATTGCTGGCAGTGGCCAAAGTGCGGACACAGTAGTCCATTTACTGTCGGGATGGCGATCTTCATCATTAATACTTCCTTACTCGTTTCTTTGATTCATGTTACTGTGTTTGGATTCTAATTATGAGTATGCTCTTTCAGTACATCACTCAGTTTTGACCACATAAGTCTAATGCTCTTTGAGGCACCGTTGGTAGCGTGTTCAACAACGGTTGTACCGGCCATCTGTGCCTTTGTTACTGCCGGGTCGAACGGGATTCGGCCCAAAATACTCACCTTCTGTTTCTTCGCAAACTCTTCGATACGAGAAGTCATAGCAGGATTGATATCTGATTTGTTGATGCAGATTCCCGTGGGAATTCCAAAGTGAACGGTCAACTGCAACAGTCGTTCCATATCGTACATAGCCGACATGGACGGTTCGGTTACTATCAGCACATATCCGGTTCCGGTGATCGATGCAATTACCGGACAACCGATTCCCGGAGGACCATCGATAAGAATCAAGTCCAATCCACGTTGATCTGCCAACTCCCGTGCCTGCCGACGCAACACTGACACCAATTTGCCGGAATTGGCCTGTGCGATGCCCAAACGCGCATGCACCAGCGGTCCATACGGTGTGTCAGAAATATACCACTCCCCACTGGTCACGTCCCTGAAATCAATTGCCTCCTCCGGGCAATGTCGCACACAGACCCCGCATCCATCACAGGCATGTTCATCTATCCAATATCTTTCTCCGCCTGCATTTTCTCCATGCACCTCATGCTTGATAGCATCGAACCGGCAGTACTCCGGACAGATTCCGCAATTTGTGCATTTCTCCTCGATAATGACAGCCCGTTTGCCACCGATGAACTCCGTTGTCTTCTGTAAATTGTTTTGAAGGATCAGGTGAAGGTCGGCGGCATCAACATCGCAATCAACAAGCACTTTGTCTTGTGACAGAGCTGCCAGCGAACCAATCAGACTGGTCTTGCCGGTACCGCCCTTGCCACTGACCACGACCAGTTCCGTCATCGATTGACCCGTTCTGCTATCTTCAGGTATAGCTCACACAGACTCTTCTCGTACTCGGGATCAACTTCGAACATCATCTCTCCGCGCGAATACGCTTCAGCGATCTGACGATTAAATGGAATCTTCATCAAGATATCGATTTCTTCCTTATTACAATACTCCTCAGTCCTGTCATCGCCGATATCTGAGCGATTAATCACAACCCCACACGGCAGACCGACCTCTCGCACCATCCCTACCGCCAACTTAAGATCATTCAGTCCAAACGGTGTAGGTTCGGTTACCAGGATCACGAAGTCTGTACCGCTGATCGCCTCGATAACGGGACAGGACGTGCCGGGGGGGGCATCGATGATGATCACATCGGAGTTTATATCGAGCTTCCTCATTGCCTTTGTGATAGGAGGTGATATCGCTTCTCCAACATTCAGACGCCCCTCAATAAACTCGACCCCCATTCCAACTCCGCGACTGATATTTCCAATCGTTCTGGGAATCTCTTCAATGGCATCTTCCGGGCAAACATCACGGCATCCACCGCACCCATGACAAAGCGAAGGGAAAACCTCCACTGTTTTCCCCAGGACAGCGATGGCATGATACTCACAGGCGGCGGAACACTCACCACAAAGAGTGCACTTGTCAAGATCCACCCGAGGAATGGGAACGGTCACGTCAATTTCTTTGGTGATTTCCGGCTTGAGGAAAATGTGACCGTTGGGCTCTTCGACATCGCAGTCAAGATACGCAACATCTATACCCATCCGGGCAATTGCCACAGCCAGATTCGTAGCAATCGTAGTCTTCCCCGTGCCACCTTTGCCGCTGGCGATAGATATTTCCATATTGTGGTTCTCTAATTCCTCACTGCCTGGTCATCTTCTGGCCACATTTTGGACAGTCCATCTCGACACAGGGCTGACCCTGCTGATGAGGAACAGTCGCCCCGCAGTTAGAACAGACACAATTGCCCCCTGGACCAAGGGCTCGTCCACCGCGCCCCATACCCCGTCCGCCACCTCGTCCCTGTCCGGAACCTCCGCCGCTTTGACCACGGCCACCCCCTTGACCACCTCCACCGCCTTGGCCGCGACCGCCTCCCTGACCACCGCCGCCGCCGCCGGAATTACTTCTTAGTGACATTATTATCCTCTCTCACTTCTTTCTTTCTCTTGTTCTTAAGGCGCTTCCTTCGGTATGGCAAGACAAATCGCCTTGTTCGGACACTCATCCACACATAGTCCACAACCACTGCATCTCTGTGCATCAATCACGGCTACGTCCTCCATGGTAATTGCACCTTCAGGACAGACGTTGGCACATATCTCACAGTTGATGCATTCATTTTGTTCCACGACCGCAACAACCCCTCCGACCTCCGTTGCCTTTGATGTCATCCCAGAAAAGTTCGCATCGGTATCTCGAGCAGGATTGGCACCTCTTTCTAACTTTATGGCGGAGATACGTGCATTGATAGCCTGCAACTGAGCCATCATTGTATCAGCCTGTGCCCTGAGCATTTCGATCTCCTGATCAGGATTTGCCGGCCTTATTCCTTCTCTGCCAGGTTGTTCGGTCTGTGATCGGGAGTACGGTGGCTCGGCATGTTTTAGAGATACTTCCGTGTCTATACCTCGCCTCATTCCATATTCACTACTCAATAAGCCTCGTCGATCAGATCCCGTACCTCGTCCTCCTCCTTGCCTCTGCCCAGAACCGCGACCTCCACCCTGACCACGGCCGCCGCCCTGACCACGACCACCTCCCTGGCCACGACCTCCTCCTTGGCCACGACCACCGCCGCCGGAACTACCTCTTGATGACATCGTATCTTTTCTCACTTCCTACCGTTCTTCTATTCCTTGCTTGAATCTGCTGCTTGTTGCTGAAGCTCATTAACGCGCGTCTTGACATCATCAAGAGCTGTTTCGAAATAGCGCGCTTGATCTTTCAGGTAGGCAAGCTCCTCATCCCGAGCCATCTTTGGAATCGTTGCTTCTCTGGGGTCAACCGCGTATCCTTCTGGATTAGGGTATTGATTACCATATCCGCGAGCCCATCCCGGCAATCCGGTAGCGTAATACTGGTGACGCCATCCGCGACCACCGCCCATTCCAAAGCCGCGCCCACGACCACCACCGAATCCTCTTCCAAAAGTAGGGTTCATATATCTCGGCACCTCGTAGCCAGCGCAAAAACCTGCGCCGCGTCCTGTCATTGGTCCGGCACCCATCGGTCCGGTCCTGTCTCCACCTGGCATTTTTGTCTCCTTCCTTGCATAGTCATCAAAAGATAGCTATGCCTTTTTCTCTTTGTGATTTTCGATTATTTCAACCTCATCAGTAATATCAACAGCTTCCACGATCTCTGTTTTCGCCGGTAGCAGCTTTCTGACTGCTCCGCTGAGAAGGCTGCGGACGAGGCTGTCGGGCTTTTTGAGGTCATTGACAACATACCCAATTATAGGTGCTGCAATCGACGTGAACCCAATTGTCTTGCCGGTCTTGCTGGAGAGCATACCTCTGAGTCGGCTGCGCTGTCTCCGACCGCCGGCACCTGACCCGGTACTGTCTGCTTTACTCGGCATCATAATCACTCCTCGACAAAGGTAGACTGCTACATCCAATGTCCGCCAACATTGGCTTTGTCTAATATCTTGAGCTTGTTGTTGCGAACCAGTTCAATTGCCTCTGATACGGTCCCATCCGCCCAAAGTGCTGTTTTGATACCAGCGGCTTCAAAAGCCCGAAAAGCCTTCGGCCCGAAATTCCCAGCCACAACAATATCCACCTTTTTGTTGGCAACGGTTTCAGCCGCCTGGATACCCGCCCCCTGCGCAGCATTAACGTTCTGGCTGTTTTCAACAACCTCAAAGCTCTCATCACTGGTATCGAAAACCAGGAAATACGATGCTCGTCCGAATCGGGGATCAACCTTGCTGGTCAAATCCGTTCCCTGAGATGAAACTGCTATTCTCATTACTCCTCCTCGATTTGTATGTTCGTATCGAAACTCGCGCGGCCTCGACGACATCGGCCTCCTCCGCGACCGCGACGCCTACAACCAGGCAATAGAAAATTCTCGTTGTGCAAGAAACCGCCAAGATAAGCGGCAACTATTTTATCTACATCACCACGATACCAGGGATATGGCTTCACCCCAACAGTGATTAACATGTGTTCCAAATGGTGAGATATGGCACCGCAAATTAAAGCGTCAATGCGGAGATCCCGAAGGAATTGAGCCAGATGGGATATGCCAATTAGTGGGATTTCCACAGTCGTTTTAGACACCTCGTGTCCCTCCGACCACTCCGCTATCATCAGCACTCGAGCGGTATCCATAACCGGCGAAACACGCCCTTTCCATGTCGGAATCGCAATCTTCGTCATCGTGTTCATTCTTAAAGCACTATTCATGCCAAAGCGGCCCCACCAAGACATGGAGGCGCTATCACATTCATAGTCATTGACTTATGGTTGAAGGAGACTGGCTCAGTCGTGGTTGGAATTCATCAATGATTGCATATTTGCAATGATAAGCGATAGGTGTGACTGCAGAAGTGCAACTACTGTTTGTCAAGTTGCTGGATACCAAGCCTCTTCATTTTTCGCCAGAGTGTCGTCTTGTGCATCTCAAGCTCTTCCGCACTTTCTCTGCGGTTCCAGTCATGTCTTGCCAGCACTTCTTTGATGTAGTTGGCTTCGACATCATCCATTGACATCGGCCTGGCAACGGGGCTGCTACTCTTGGGGCAAACGCTTTCCGGCAGAGCGTCAGTATTAATGGTGGTCCCCCGGCAGAGAACAAAGGCATGCTCAATGATGTTCTCGAGTTCTCGGATGTTGCCTGGATAGTTATAACTCGCCAGTACCGCCAGGGCATCAGGTGAGATATCCGTGATGAGTTTTTTCTTGAGGTTGTTGAAACGGCGAATGAAATGATCTACCAGCAAGGGAATATCTTCTTTGCGATCACGGAGTGGCGGCAGATTAATACGGATCACATTGACGCGATAGTACAGATCTTCCCTGAATTGCCCCGATTTAACTAGTTCGTCAAGGTCCCTGTTCGATGCAGCAATTATGCGGACATCCGACTGAACCGGTTCGGTAGCACCCAACGGCTCATACGTGCGCTCCTGAATAACTCGCAGCAAACGAACTTGCAAAGCTGGAGAGATATCTGCAATCTCGTCAAGGAAGAGCGTCCCGGTATCAGCAAGTGCAAAACGTCCCGGTTTGTCTCTGCGGGCATCGGTAAAGGCTCCTGCTTTGTAGCCAAAGAGCTCCGACTCCAGGAGAGTATCGGGAAGAGCACCACAATTGACAGCAACAAACGGTTTCTCCTGCCGATGCGACAAACTGTGTATAGCCCGTGCGATCAGCTCCTTGCCAGTGCCTGTCTCTCCTTCAATAAGAACAGTACTGTCGCTCTCAGCTATGCCTGGAAGGATATCGAAGATCTGAAGCATCTCGTTGTTCTTGCTGATGATATCGTAAAACGAATACTGCTTTTGTAGCTTTCGTCTCAACTCCTCAATGGTGCTCAGGTCTCTAAAGGTCTCTACGCCACCGACTATGTTACCGCCGTCATCTTTGAGAACTGCTGTTGAAATACTGATTGGAATTCTGTTGCCATCTGCATCCACAACGTAAACGGCGCGGTTGATTACCGGCCGCCCGGACTCGAAGGTCTCTCGCAGGGCACAGGATGTTTCGCAAATTGAGGCATGAAATACATCGCAGCAGCGGCTGCCAATCGCCTCATCCTTCAGAATGCCGGTAATCTCCTCAGCCGCCCTGTTGAACGATGTTATCCGCCAGTCGCGATCGACGGTGAAGACCCCATCGGCAATTGAGTTGAGTATGATCTCAGTTGAGTTGATTCTATCTTCTGCCATATCTTACCAATACATCAGCTTCTCCACGTACAATAAGACCCGTGTTGCATATTTGCAACCCGTATTATTGCTACCTCTACCCGCTACTTACCATTAGCCCCTGTCTATGATACCAGATCTACCAGACCACGTCTCAGAGCCGTCTGACTTTCCTGTCCAATTTCGTCCTGACTGCGGCAACAATGACCTGTCTGGTTATCGGTTTTCTCACGAAAGCTCCGGCACCCAGCTTCTGAGCTTCGAGAACCCAGTACGTCTTGGCCTCCTCAACCCCACCCGGCATGACCATGTCAAGAATTAGAAGATCCTGCGATTGCTCCCGGACCAGGACAACAGCTTTCTCACCGCTGTGATGCCGGCCGTGGCAGCGACCAGCAGCAGCGCAGCAATGAACAAGAATACATCAGATCACTTTCAATTGTCTGCCAACAAATACCTCATACCGATTCCCACTAAACCGTTGCGGCCTTGGGAAACATGTCATTCAAATCTTCATCCACAGTTGCAATAGGCTTGATATTGAACTTGTCTACCAGGACCTTTGTCACATTGGGTGAAAGAAACGCCGGGAGTGTTGGTCCGAGCCGAATGCCTTTCACTCCCAAGTGAAGCAGGGCCAACAGCACTATGACAGCCTTCTGCTCATACCAGGCAATGTCATATGAGATGGGCAGGTCATTAATGTCATCAAGGCCAAAAACTTCCTTCAGCTTCAATGCCACCACCACGAGCGAATATGAATCATTACACTGACCGGCATCAAGGACTCTTGGAATACCGTCGATATCACCAAGTTGTAGCTTATTATAGCGGTATTTTGCACAACCGGCTGTCAGAATAACCGTATCTTTCGGGAGTGCTTCGGCAAGCTCTGTAAAGTAGGATCTTGTTTTATGGCGGCCATCACAACCGGCCATCACGACAAAACGCTTGATCGCTCCCGACTTGACCGCCCCAACTACCTTATCGGCCAGCTTTAGTACCTGATCATGTGCAAACCCGCCCACAATTGTTCCGGTTTCAATCTCGGTCGGTGGTTCACAGGTTTTGGCCAACTTAATCAGTTCAGAGAAGTCTTTCGGCTTTCCGTCAGTTCGAACCGGGATGTGCTTCATGTCTGGATAACCAACCGCCCCGGTTGAGAATATCCTGTTTTTGTAGGCATCCTTCACAGGGATCAGACAGTTGGTGGTCATAAGAATCGGTCCGTTAAAGAAATCAAATTCCTTACCCTGTTGCCACCAGGCGTTGCCATAGTTTCCGACAAAATGGTCGTACTTCTTGAACGCCGGATAGTAATGAGCGGGAAGCATCTCGCTGTGAGTGTATACGTCAACACCGGTGCCTTCCGTCTGTTTCAGGAGATCTTCCATATCGCGCAGATCATGACCGGAAATCAAAATGCCCGGGTTCTTCCGCACACCTAAATTCACCTCGGTCAGTTCGGGATTGCCATAGGTTTCCGTGTTGGCCTTGTCCAGTAACGCCATCGCCTGAACTCCCATTTCCCCCGTCTTCATGACCATAGCAATCATGTCATCGACCGACAGATCACGTGTTGTGGATTCCAGTGCCTCGAAAACAAAGCGGTAGATATCATCATTCTGGTGACCCAGTACGGCGGCATGTTCCACATACGCCGCGAGACCTTTCAAACCGTATACAACGAGTTCTCTCAGCGAACGAACATCCTCATCCTCGGTGACGAGCACTCCCACCTGACGAGCCTTCTCGTGAAACTCTTCTACACTGTTGGAAGACCAGGTAGCACAATCGTGCAGCACCGTGGAGAACTCCTTGCCCGATTCCTTCTTGTAGGCAGACAGAAAACTATCCTGAACGCGTTGTCGGACATTCAATCCTTCTTTGATGAGAGCAACGAACCGGTCATCATCGAAATTGGCGTTCGTTATCGTGGCAAAAAGCGCCTCTGTGATGAACACTCCGGCGTTTTTGTCATACACGCCCAGATCAGCGGCCTGCTTTCCCCAGACAGAGATTCCTTTCAGAACATAAATCAACAGATCCTGCAAACCGGCGGTCTCTTCCGTCTTTCCGCAGACGCCGCGTTTTATGCAGCCGGTGTTCTTGGCTGTTTCCTGACATTGATAACAAAACATACTCATGCTTCCAATTCCTTTCTCTATTCTGTCCACAGAACGGGACAGGATTGCATATTAGTAAATAACGTTCTTCGTTCATTCGCCATGATTCTCATAACCTTGTTCAGTTTCCCTATTGAGCTCTCTGATATCATCACCACTGGTGAGATGACCATAGCTATTATAGTTCTTGTGGTATTGCAGATATTCTTCAATAGTGATTCTGTTCTGCCAGTTGGCCGTGAGCATAGCCATGCCGGTAATGAGCATAAACAGTCCAACCACACCGATCGCAACCTGTTTACGGCTTACGGCTCTTTCAGTTGTCACGAGTTTCAACTCCAGCGTGTTTTCTTCCGGGCATTCTTCTACACAACTCAGGCAGGCGGTGCATTCGTCCGAGATGACCGTCTTGACTTTGTCGATCTTGATCGATGACGGACAGACCTTGGCGCACAGACCGCAGTCGGTACAATTGCTGACATTACGCTTTATCTTGTGCGGGCTGAGCAGTGATGCAATCCCCAGTAAAGCGCCGTAGGGACAAAGATAGCGGCACCAGAAGTTCCGGATTGGGATCGACAAGAAGAACAGGACCGCGATAACGATCAAAGAGAAGCGTGTTATGTCCGCAAAGAAGTAATACATCTTGATATCGGCGATGATATTGTACGGACTATCGAGAAAAGCCTTGAGCGAGGCGGCAGTCATCAGAAAGAAAATTGAGTAGACGAAAAAGTCCAGCAGCAGGTACTTGATACTTCGGAGCGGATAGTCCAGCCATCGCGGCAGGCGGAGACGACGGCCAAAGATCTTATCGCCCAGATCGCCCAATGTCTCCGATATCAATCCAACCGGACACAGCCACGAGCAGAACGATTTACCGAACACTAGCGAGACCACTACTACACCCAACAGAATAAACAAGCCGGCCGGGTGGGCGGCGTGGATATTCCCCGTCAGGAGAAAATAGTAGAGGTTCATCAGGGAGCTGATCGGCAGGAAACCTTCAACACCCGGCGGACGATAGGAGGTGCTTCCGGTCCCTCCGGATGCCATGTATTCTACGAAAAAGTGGAATTCGATTCCTATCCAGACACAAAGAAGCGCAAAACCGACCTGCACTACCAACCGGATATTCTCCGCCAGCCATGCAACCGGTTTCGAGCGGATCGACTTCAACCGCGATTCCTGCTCGGTGATTGGTTGCTCCTGTACCTGGGACCGATTCATGGTCTCAAGACGGTGATTTGCACGGTGTTTTGCGATCGATAATGTTGCCCCGTACGCCAATGGTATGGACTTCCACCGGGATGTTCGGAGCCACCTCGTTGCGCGCCTGTACTGCAATCTGAGCAATGCCGTTGCAGCATGGAACTTCCATTTTCAGAACCGTAATGGAACGTGGGGCCGCCTCTTGGAAGATAGCCTTCAGTTTCTCAAAGTAGTGATTGAGGTCGTCCAGCTTGGGACATCCCACAATCACTGCCCGCCCGGTGAGATATCGGAAATGAAAATCAGGAACTGTGAACGGTACACAATCAGCGCAGAACAGCAGATCGGCGTCCTTGAGAAAAGGTGCGTGCGGTGGAACCAGCATCAGTTGAACCGGCCAGTGACCCAACTGAGAGGGCATAACCGGCTGAGACAGGTCACTTGCAGCCGCCGGGGCAGCCTGGGCTGTCGGGCTCAATTCTTGCATCGCCGAGCCGGGACATCCGCACGGAAGCGGGTCTAATTCCTTCGCATGGTGCGATGCCGATAGTGTTTGAA
>QNAF01000040.1 GCA_003641405.1 Candidatus Zixiibacteriota bacterium
CTCAGTATTCTGGACGGCTGGTGGTGTGAAGGATGTCAGAGCGATACCGGTTGGGCTATCGGCGCCGGTGAGGATTATGACGATCCGGATTACCAGGATGAGGTCGAGAGCAAGGGACTGTATGATGTTTTGGAAAACGATGTTGTGCCTTTGTTCTATGATCGCAACGGTGATAATCCACCACGCGGCTGGCTGGCGATGATGAAGAGTTCCATGAAAAAACTCGGACCGGTTTTCAGCACCAATAGAATGGTGCAGGAATACACCGAGAAATTCTATATGAACGCTCATGATGGCTGGAAACGGTTGTCGGAAGACAGCTTTGCTCGCACAAGAGCACTGGTTCAGTGGAGGCAGTTCATCCGATCTCACTGGCATGAGGTACAGGTAAAAGAGGCCAGAATAGAGGGCAGCGGTGCCGAAGTTGGCGTTGCTTTGAAAGTTGAAGCCAGGCTTCATCTGGGAGCACTCAAGCCCAACGATGTAGCCGTGCAGATCTACAGCGGTCCGCTTGATCCGGATCGGAATATCTATGACGGTACGATCGAAAGCATGAAGTGTGTCGGTGATCCACATGAAGGGGTGTATTCCTATGAAGGATATATTCCTTGTGATGAGAGTGGTCTTTTCGGGTACGCGATCAGAGTGATGCCCCATCACGACGACATGGACAGAAATTTTGGCCTTGAACTGATGCGCTGGATTGGCGATTCGGTCGAACAGTCGATAACCGAGAAGACTCACACCGAAAAGGCAGGAGCTTACTAAGAATGTAGAACAAGGGAAGGGGCTTTACTTGGGCGTAGGTATGGGGTGCTTTCAATAATGGACGCTGTAAGAGACATCATTTCGGATAGTGAGCCACTGCTTCTTTTTCTGGTCATCGGGATCGGGTTTTTGATGGGGCAGATTCGGATTCGTGGGTTCAAACTGGGTGTGGCCGGTGTTCTGTTCGTCGGCCTCCTTTTCGGTGGATGGGCTCCGCAGGGAACCGAGCCGATGACTATAGCCCACCAGGTACTGCAGATAGGACTGATTCTGTTTGTCTATACTGTTGGGCTGACAAGCGGAGCCGGTTTTTTCTCTTCCCTGAAGAGCCACGGTCTTCGGTTCAACATTTCCCTTGTCTGTGCCCTAACTATCGGGGCGGTCGTGACACTTGTTGTCGGGAAATGGCTCAGTCTTCAAGCCGGTCAAATCGCCGGAGTATTCTGTGGTGGTTTGACTAACACACCGGCACTGGCGGCAGTGACTGAACTCATGCATAACAGCGGCGTCGGTGATCTCAGAGACCCGGCAGTCGGTTACTCCATGACCTATCCCTACGGCATTCTGGGGGGTATGCTGGCTTTCCAGGTTTTCACGATGGTGTACCGCAAAGCCGCCGCGAGGGAGAAAGCAGACGCTGAAGTCCGAGCTCAGATGAAATGCAACCTGACTTCCGCGAACTTTGAAGTTCGCAACCCGGAACTGTTCGGTAAGCCGATTGGCGAGCTGCGGATTCAAGACAAGACCGGTATGATTGTTTCTCAGCTTTGCCATGGTACATCGGTGGCAGTTCCCACGAAATACTCAGTGCTGCAGGAAGGGGATATTCTGACTGCGGCAGGAGCTGAGGTCAATGTTCGGAAGGCCGAGGACTTCTTTGGGGCCAAGTCGACTGTTCCTCCGGTGGAGTCAGCCGGCACAATAGTCATGCGGCGCATTCTTGTGTCACGCAGGGAGTTAGCGGGAAAAACTGTACAACAGCTTGAACTTGATCGCAAGTACAATGCTCAGATAACACGTCTGCGGCGAGCTGATCTCGATATGGTTCCGGACTATTACACGAGCAAGATTGAGCTTGGCGATCGTGTACGTGTCGTCATGCCCAGGGAAAAAGCTGCCGAAGTAGCTGAGTTCTTTGGCGATTCCGAGCGCAGTATCTCGGAACTTGATTATACGGCTCTCACGCTCGGTATCTCACTGGGTGTGCTCTTGGGGATGATTCCCATACCCATTCCTGGCGGATCCTATGTTTCGTTGGGTTTTGCGGGAGGTCCGTTGGTCGCTGGGTTGATGCTTGGTAAACTTGGTCGCACCGGTCCGTTGGTATGGTCCCTTCCGTCGGAATCGAACCAGGCCATAAGACATATCGGCTTGCTGTTTTTCCTTGCGGCTGTGGGGGTGATGGCCGGTGGGCGGTTCTTCCATGCTCTTTCAACAAACGGTTGGCAGCTATTCGTGCTTGGACTTCTGACAACAACTGTCACAACCGTCATGATGTTGCTACTGTTGCGCCATTACGCTAAGGCTACGGTGGTCGAAGCGATAGGTGCCACGAGTGGTATGCAGACCCAGCCGGCGACGCTGGCGCGAGCCTATGAAATGTCAAAATCCGACGATACGTACGTAGCCTATGCCACCACGTATCCGGTTGCAATGGTGGGGAAAATCCTGATAGCACAATTGCTGGTGATATTCGGGAATATGTTGCTATGAACTGTTGCTGCTGTGAAAGCCCTGGTTACCGAAGATGATCCGATCTCTCTTAGGGTAATATCGTCTTTTCAGGGGAGCCTTTGTATGATTGTGGCAGGGACAGGATTTTTTCAATCCTGTCCCTTTTCAATTGCCCGATTTGCACCCTTACTCCTGGGCAAGTTCTTCCTGATGTCTTTCGGCCATTGAGATTAATGTAACGAGTTCCAGCACATCCGGGTCACCCGATTCTACATATACGCGGGTTGCCAGGGCAAGTACGTCCACCAGGTTAGATTCCTTTGCCCAGTACGACCCTCTGAGGATCTCTGCGAATTCCGCCGCAGCTGTAGCCAGTTGCAATCCTCTGCCGGCGCGCTCGAATGGTTGCCTGAGAACTGCCATGAGGATCGGTCGCTTGACTTCTGTGACATGATTTGTCACAGGGTCCTTGAACCGAACGAACACTGTACCAACGTTCCACAAGTTTACTCCGTTGTGCAGTTTCAACTCGTAGAGCGCTGTAACGGAGTGGCCGCTGCCGATCTCGCCGCCGTCCTCCTTGTCATCGCGGAACTTGTTATCCGCAACATCACGGTTCTCGTAGCCGATCAAACGGTAACTGCGTACACTCTGAGGATCGAAATCAACCTGGATCTTGACATCACGAGCGATTACCTGGAGGTTTCCGGTCAGGTTATCGACGAACACGCGACGAGCCTCGTCAAGATCGTCAACATAGGCGTAATGACCATTGCCTTTGTTTCCCAGCTTTTCCAGGAGAACGTCATTGTAGTTCCCCATGCCAAAGCCGATGGATGACAGCGTGATTCCCCGGTCTACATACTGCTTGACTTGTTTGAGTATGTCGTCAGGGCTGGTGCGACCGACGTTGGCCACGCCATCTGAGCACAGGATTATGCGGTTGATCTTGCCGGGCTCATACGCACGCAGGGCCATTTGGTAACCCAGGCGGATGCCTTCCTCGGCGTTCGTAGAGCCGCCCGATCTGAGCTCACCGATGGCTCTGATGATTCGATTACGTTGCCTGATCGATGTGGGCTGAAGCAGGACGCGTCCGCAAGAGCCGTATATCACGATTCCCACCTTGTCGTCCGGAGTCAGTTCATCAACCAGGAACAGCAGCGATTTCTTCACAAGACCAAGCCGGTCTTCACGGCTCATAGAGCCTGAGACATCAACAACGAAGACCAGGTTGGCTGGTTTCCGATTTTCGGGCGCTATCTCCTGTCCCCGGATACCGATTCTGAGCAGTTTGACATTTTCACCTCCGAACCTGGACTGTGCGCCTTCCACTTCTATGGAGAAGGCGTTGTTCCGTGGCGCTGTGTAGCCGTAGTCGAAATGATTGATGAACTCCTCGGCACGAATGGCTTCTTCCGGTGGAAGATGTCCTCGCTCAAGATACGAGCGTGTCATGATGAAAGAGGCGTCATCAACATCGATTGCAAACGTCGATAAGTGGTCGTCTTCGGTGTCCACAAACGGGTTAACGCCATGATGCTTGAAGAACATGGCGTCATACGGCTCTCCGTTGACAACGGCTGTTCCACCGTGTGCAGGCGGAGGGATCTGCGTGGCTCGTCCTCCGAGCGGATCACTAATCGGGACACAATCCACGATATAGGCCACAGTACAAGCAGGTGAGCCGCTGATGAAAACTTCACCTTCAGCCGTAGTCTTAATACCGGCTACCTGTTCAAGCAGGGCATCGACCGTTTGTACCGGCGGGCTTGTTCTAACCCGACCCTGTCCTCCGAGCGGATCACCAATCGGGACACCATCCACGCAATAAGCCACTTGACCGGCACGTCCACCGCGGATAAGCACTTCACCTTCAGCCGAAGGCTGAATACCGGCAACTTGCTTCAGTAGGGCATCGACCGATTGTACCGGTGGGCTCTTGATCTTTTCTTTGCTTACGACCACCTGGCTTGTTACATCAGTGATGTCCAGAACGTCCCGTGCTCCTTTGACCGTGATGGTTTCATCGAGTTCAGCCACTCTCCGGACCATCTTAATCACCAGTTCAATGGAGTTATCAGTCTCCACTTTCATATCAGTGATTTCAACAGTACTGTACTCAATATGCGAAACCCTGAGAGTGTACGTCCCGGGCTCGATGCGCAGTATGGCAAATCGACCGTCCATATCTGTCTGGGCTCCCATGGTTGTGCCAACCACGAGTACCGAAGCACCAATGATTGGTTTTCCCGTCTCTTCAGAGACGATTTTGCCCTTTATCTGGCCGGTTTTGGTGGCCGTCGTTGCGACCGTGAAGGCGAGGATGAGGGTGGTGAGGATTGTGAGGACCGTGATGGATCTGGTAAACATAATCCACCTCCTTCGCTAAGAGTTGCGATTCACTTCATTGAGGGGACTACAACTGAAAGACGAATAACTTCCCCAAAATGTTCAATCCCATCTTTTTCGCAGGTGTAAAAACGGTTGTGGATTACAACGGCGTTGTTTAGTTTTCCCTTCGTCGTTAGCAGGCTGTTGAGGAACACAGAACGAATGATGAAATCGCGACTACCTTGTGTAACCTGTCATTCCCGCGTAGGTACGGACGCGCCCGTGGCGTGCGGGAATCTATCTGAATCAACGAGTTACTGGATCCCCGCCTTCGGGCTTGCTGAAAAACCGTGGGCCGTGCGCGGCAGACGTCCTCGTCTGCCGATATCCTGTCGCAAGGCGGCGCACGAGGACGTACACCGCCCACCGTCAATCCGCAGGGGTGTCAGGCCGAGACACCTGACACCACCGCATGCGAACGGTTTTTCAACAGTCTGTTAGGTATTGAGAATGAAGACTTCAGCACAACTCAAAGAGGATATTTCCTTCGAGGTTACTCTGCGGAAGCACCGGCTGCAATTCCGTAGTACATGGGGGTTGTTCAGCCCGCGGTGCATTGATGATGGCTCGTATCTGCTGATCGAGCACATTGACGTGGAGGATGGGCAGCAAACTCTTGATCTTGGCTGCGGGTACGGTGCTATGGGGTTAGCCATCGCCAAGGAATGTCCGGCGGGAAACGTGCACTTGGTCGACAAGGATTTTGTTGCGGTAGACTATGCCATAAGAAACGCAGAACTGAATGGACTCGGTAATTGCAGGGCGTACCTGAGCAATGCCTTCAGTGCAGTCGGCAACACGATGTTTGACAACATCGCTGCCAACCTGCCTGCCAAGGTCGGGAATGAACTCCTGTATATCATGCTGTGCGATGCCAGGGACCATCTCAATCCTGGCGGGCAGCTCGTTGTCGTGACCGTTTCCGGTATCAGGCAGTTTATCAAGAGGAACTTCAAAGAGGTTTTCGGCAATTACAGGAAATTGAAACAGGGACGCGAGTACACGGTAGCAAGAGCATTCAAAGAGGATACCGCGAGTTGAATGGCTAACCAGCCGCGCTGCGGTTCTCCTGCGTCAGTGAAGCAAAGAGATATGTGTTCAAACAGGCAAACATCAATTTCGTTCAGTGTGCTAATGCTCATGCTCGTGAGTCTGAGTTTTGCTGCGGTCAGTGTTCTGGCCCAGGAGTCACTCGATGATTCTCTGTTTGAATCCATGGTTGATCAGTATGTCTCTGAGTCCTGGAAAGACAGAGCGCAACGCCAGGCCGACCTTCTGCCGGGTATCAACGCGGAAGGTCTGACGGGTTCTTTCATCTACGTAGGCGATTATGAAGTCCGTCACGAGGTCCTCCTGCCACTGGAAGTGCTTGACTTTTGGGTGCCTCTCGATACTAAGACCCCGGCCATCATTACGGTTGATGAGCAGGACGCACTGGCCGAGAGAGTAGAGGAATTCTTTGCGGGTCGCGCACCAGCCGAGATTGACGGTATCGAGGTCGAAGCCATACTCGGGCGGCTGGATTTCTACGGTTCCGATGCTGATAACCTGGCCCAGTTGCCGTTTAGTGAAGATGTGTCGACCGAAGGTGCCTGGGCGGGTGTTATCCTGTCTTACAGTACCAAGGGTACGCCGAGTCGGGTCCGTGTGACCTGGGATCTGTTTAACGACCGGATTCAGCAAGTGCGTTGCGCGGTGTATGCCTATGATGACAACCTCAGTATGATTTTCACGCCGGAATCACCTGTATACGTTTGGACTAACCCCGGTCGTCCGCCAATGCTGCCGATAAACGAGATTCATGCTGAAGAAATACCGTTGTTGTGGGCATTCTGGCACGACTCCGGCGTGTCTGACAGCGAAGCAGAGGGCATTCTAACAGCTTTGCTCAGGAACGTTTATCGGGCATTTGACTACCGTACGGAAAGCGACGTCTATGACGCTCTCGCCAAGAGCGTTGATGGTGAGCTGCTCGGCGAACTCTACTTGTTGATTCACGAATCTCTCCAGATGCAGGAGCAGGGCGGAGCGATATCTCGAATACAGGATGTCGAGATTCTGGAAGGTCAACGTCAGTCGCTTCCGGAAGACAGTGACTGGTCAGAAAATGGGTTTGGATACCGGTGTCACTGGACTGTCAGGGGAACGGTTGAACACTGGGGGCATATTCACTCGCGCACCAATCAGTATGAGGCTTTCTTTGCGGTAGAGAATCGTCAGGATGCGTGGAAAATCGCCGAACTCGAAGTGCTCAGCCAGGAGCGCATCAAGTTTGAATCAATCGTAAGGCAGTGACAGGGTCGGATGATTACGCTAAACCACGTTGAGTTCAAGTATTCGAATTCCGGATTCGGGATGCGGGTCCCTTCGCTCACAATCGAAGCCGGTTCGAAAGCGGCGCTTGTCGGTCCCAGCGGTTCGGGAAAAACTACACTTCTGCACATCATCGCTGGGATTCGTGTCCCGGAACAGGGGGAAGTGGAAGTGTGCGGAGTGGACCTGGCAAGTTCAGCCGATGCCGCCAGGCGTGATTTCAGGATAAGCACAATCGGGTTTGTATTCCAGGATTTCGAGTTGATTGACTACCTTGATGTCAACGAGAATATCCTGCTGCCATACCTGATTAACAACTCGTTGAAGTTTGACAGCACTGTTCGAGAGGCTGCTCGGAGCCTGGCCGAATCCATGGGGCTCGGTAACAAGCTCACGCGGCGGATAGACCGTTTGTCGCACGGCGAAAGACAGCGAGTGGCAATCTGCAGGGCGCTTTTGCTATCGCCTCGCATACTGCTTGCGGATGAACCAACCGGCAACCTCGACCCCAAAAACAAGGAACGCATTCTTCGAATCCTGTTTGACTGTGCGACGAATGCCAATGCAGCGCTTTTGGTAGTTACGCACGACTACAATTTGCTTGGTGGGTTTGATCAGGTTGTAGACTGCCAACAGTTCCAGGTGGGGGACTGAGTGATGTATCGTACACTTCTGCTGACCTGG
Source organism: Candidatus Zixiibacteriota bacterium (assembly GCA_003641405.1). Lineage (GTDB taxonomy): Bacteria > Zixibacteria > MSB-5A5 > GN15 > FEB-12 > B22-G1. The sequence goes on from QNAF01000040.1 coordinate 7,834, forward strand.
CGCTACATGACGTTCCACAAGATCAAGACAGCCATTCTGGTAACTTGCATAACATTGACAGTCTACCTGCCGGTTGCTGTTCATCTGTTGGTTGATGATTTCCAGGTTCAACTGATGACTCGCGCTGAGACAACACCATTAGTGATCGGAGCCAAAGGCAGTCGGTTTGACCTTGTACTGCAGTCACTGTATTTCGACGCGCAGCCGCCAGAGAGCATCAAGATGAATGAGGTCTCAAAGATCCGCAACAGCGGATTTGCGTTGCCGATACCATTGCATGTGCGCTTTCGAGCGCGTGGGTTTCCTGTCGTGGGTACAACACTGGAGTATTTCGATTTTCGAAATCTCCAAGTCGGACAGGGACGACCGCTTGCCATTCTGGGTGACTGTATTCTTGGTGCCGATGTAGCGCAGAAACTGGGTATCGGTCCCGGCGATTATCTGATGTCCGATCCCGAGAACGTGTTTGATATCGGCGGTAACTACCCGCTGAAAATGTGCGTGACTGGTGTTTTGGCCAGGAGTCATTCGGCAGACGATTACGCCGTGTTCGTGGATATCAAAACAGCGTGGATCATCGAAGGGATTGGTCACGGACATCAGAACCTTACTGACAGCACGGATGAAAGCGTGGTGCTCAAGCGCTCTGATGATCAGGTTGTGGCTAACGCTGCGTTGCCGCAATACACAGAGATCACTAAGGACAATCTTGCATCGTTCCACTTCCACGCAGAGCCGGATGATCTGCCCATCACGGCGGTTATTGCGGTGCCGCATGACGAAAAATCCGGAGTTTTGCTGGAAGGACGGTATGATACCGACAAGGCTAACGCCCAGCTTCTCAGGCCGGTGAAAGTCGTTGAAGAGATGATGGGCATGGTTTTCAAGGTGAAGCGCATCTTTGACGCCAATGTTGTCCTGGTGGCGGTTTCGACTGCACTATTCATGGTTCTGGTGATTCTATTATCCCTCCGGTTGCGACGTCGTGAGGCAGTCACTATGTTTCACCTGGGCTGTAGTCGCATGACTATCTTTCGATTGCAGGCTGCGGAGTTAATTATTGTTCTACTCGTGAGTTGCATGCTCGCTGGATTATCTGCACTTGCAACACTGTATTATGCACCCTACTTTGTACGTGGACTTCTGTCATAAACAAAAGGAGTATTGTTATGAGAAAACAGAGATTAACCATCGTTGCCGCAGTGCTGTTGGGTTGTGTGCTGTGGCTCTCATGCGGGAAGCAGGAGAAATCTCAGCCTGACTCACAGGCGTCGGACGAAGGCAAGAAGACAGTTTATGTTGTCAACTACCCGCTTCAGTACTTCGCGGAGCGCATCGGCGGTGATGAGGTCGCAGTGCATTTCCCGGCTCCATCGGATGAGGATCCCGCGTTCTGGATGCCTGCCCCAGAGACGATTGCGCAGTACCAGGAAGCTGATCTTGTTCTCCTCAACGGGGCCACCTATGCCAAATGGACGGAGAAAGTATCGCTTACAGAATCCAGGATAGTGAACACATCGGCAGCGTTTTCTGACCGGTATCTTCAAATTGCGAAAGCCGTTACTCATAGTCACGGGCCGGGAGGGGAACACTCGCATGCGGGAACCGATTTCAATACGTGGTTGGATCCGCAGCTTGCCATTTTGCAAGCTCAAACCGTCAAGGATGCCCTGGTTGATCTCCTACCGGAACATGAAGCCCTATTCAACACTAACATGACACAGCTTGAAATCGATCTACTGGCTCTGGACTCGGCTTTCCAGGCTCTGGTCACTGGCAGGGAGGAGACACCGCTCGTGGCATCTCATCCGGTATATGGGTATTTCGCACATAAGTACGGCCTGAATTTGCAGGCAAGGCTCTGGGAGCCAGAAAAAATGCCCAGCGATGAAGAATGGCAGGACTTTGACCATTCAATAGAGCACCATCCGGCCAAGTGGATGATCTGGGAAGGCACACCTGATTCTGCGATTGCGGTTAAACTCAAGGAACACGGTCTGGACGGTGTCGTTTTCTTACCATGTGGCAATATTCCGGAGGAAGGTGACTATATTCAGGTGATGCAGCAGAACGTAGGAAGATTGAAGCCTGCTTTCGAATAGAACAGAGAGAGACAAAGAAGATCAGACAAGTAGGCTGTCATCGGATTCGAAAGAAACCGGCAACCAGGCACGGAAGCACACGTGTTGCTGATTGTCTGATACTATGCCTGTCTCTGATTGTAGTTGCAGGATCGGCTTTCGGCCATTCGATCCTGAGCATGGATTTCATGGGGGCCGTTCCTACGGAAGTAGAGAGCTATGTGCTCCGTGGTAACAAACTCTCCATCGGCGGTGACTATGATGGAGCAATAGCAAACTATGACGAAGCTATCCAGATAGACCCGGCATGTGCGCTGGCCTATGTCAACCGTGGCTTTGCCTATGCTAACAAGATCGAATACGATAAGGCTCTTGTTGATTACAATCAGGCGTTGGGGATTGTTCAGGATTGTGCGCAGACCTATGTTAATCGCGGTTACATCTACGCGAGTCGGGAGGAGTACGAGAAGGCAATAGCCGACTATGACAGGGCGTTGGAGCTCGATAGTCTGAACGCTGACGCTTACAGCAGTCGCGGCAATGCCTACTCCAAAATGGAGCAGTACGATCTTGCCATTGCTGATTTGACCAAAGCCGTTGAGATAGACTCGATGTTTATTCAGGCCTGGCTGACCAGGGGGTTGGCGTGCGAGAAGGCCGGGCGTTACGAAGAGGCCGTGGAATCTTACGAGGCGTTCCTGCGCCATGAGTCCAATAAGGACTCTCCACTCATAATGTACGTAAGACAGAAAATCGCTACTTTGGAAGAATAGATAACATGATAATTGACATGCGAGGGAACGCACATGCGTAAACATGTAATTGGACGAACGGCTCTTCTGGCCCTCGTTCTCACGATTATGGCAGCTACACAGGCTGTAGCTGTCCATGAGGTCGAGTTTGACAGCCACGATATCAATCTGAGGCTGGACGTCGAGTCACACTCGGCTTTCATAATAGATTGCGGTTCGCTTCTGCTTGAGGAAGGTTGGAACCTGTTCTACATCAGCGGCAAGGCGGAAGTGAGTTCTCTGACAATCGATGAGCAGTATACAGATTTCCTGGCCGTGCACGCGGAGGACACGGCACAATTGCCTGACGAATTACGGGGATTGGATTCCGAGTTCTTCGCTGAAGGCAACCCGTTGATGGTATTCTTTGAATTCGCCAGCGAGGGAGAACACCGTTTTGCCATGTCATATCGCAGTGAGTTTCACCAGGACGTTGGCAATATGCGCTTCTCGCGCGAACACGTGGGTGGAGAAGTAACCGGCACGATACTTGATCAGGGCGCCTATCTTAGCCCTGCATGCTACTTCTATCCGCAGGGCAAAGAGGCTACGTCACGTTTCCTCGTGACAGCAGATATTCCTGCTGAGTGGGAGTGTGTCAGTGACGGCAACGCCATGTCGGACGAATCGCGGTGGGGTAGGAAGTTTCAGACGTGGGAGAACCCGTTCGAGTCTGATGGTCTTATGTTTATGGCAGGTCCCTATGTTGTGAAGACTATGAACGCCGACGGAGTCGATGTGCGCTGCTATTTCTTTGAGGCTGATACAAGCCTGTTTGACGACTACCTGACATCAACCGTCGGCTATATCAAGATGTATTCTGAACTCATCGGCCCCTATCCTTACAATCAATTCTCGGTGGTCGAGAATTTCTTCCCGACCGGTTACGGGATGCCTGCCTGGACGCTCCTGGGGCAACAGGTTTTGCGCCTGCCGTTCATCAGGCACACTTCGCTGGGTCACGAAGTGCTACATAACTGGTGGGGGAATAGCGTCTACGTCGATTATGATCGCGGTAACTGGTGCGAAGGCTCGACAGTGTATGGGGCTGACTATCGCTACAAGCTTCTGCAGTCTCCTGCCGCTGCGCGTGATTATCGCAAGAATATCCTCAAAGAGTACGTGAGTTACGTCGACGAAGGCAACGATTTTCCGATCAGGGAGTTCACGTCGCGGAGCAGCCCCGGCACTCGCACTATCGGTTATGGCAAGGCTATGATGGTGTTCCACATGATAGAGGAAGAGATCGGCACGACGCCGTTTTTCGATTCGTGGAAACGTGTGTACCAGGAATACCGCGAACATCGGATTTCCTGGGAAGAGTGGATCAAGACGTTCGGGGAAGTGTCCGGTGTTGACATGTCCAGCGTTATTCCTCAATGGATAGACCGACCCGGGGCGCCATCGCTTGCAGTTGAGGTCGAGAGCACTAATGTAGAGAGCGATGACGCCCTCACAGTCAAATTTGCTCTCTCTGAGACAAGTGGGTTGGACTATCGTCTCAAAGTGCCTGTGCGATTCACCGGCCCTGACATTGTACTGGATACATCCGTCCTGCTGATATCAACAGAAGAGAATTTCTCGCTGAGTGTTCCTGCTGGCATTACCACACTGGAGGTTGACCCGGACTATCATCTTTTCAGGCGTCTATACCCGGAAGAGATAGAGCCGATCATCTCAGGAGTGCTTGGGAGTGACAACCTGAGGTTTGTTTCGACCTCAGAGGAAGATAGCGTTACGGACATGTTTCTGCAGTTCGGAGAGAACTTCACTCAGGACTCAGTGATAGTTGAGGGACCTGATATCCTTGAATACGATAGCAGGGATTTCACTCCGATCATTCTCAACCCGGCAGACTTACCGGACTACCTGGTTGGCCTGATTTCTGTTGGAAAGGAAACAGTGCTGGTCGATGACACTGAGTTTTCACTGGCCGGTCATACGTGCATTCTGACTGCAGAGAAGTTCAGGGGTTTCGAGAAGTGCTTAGTTATTCTGACTTCTGATTTCGAATCATTGTCCAGACTTGGCCAGCTTGTGCCGCACTACGGCAAGTACTCATATCTGGTCTTTGAAGGATCCAGAAACGTTGCCAAGGGTCAGTGGCCGGCGAAAAACTCACCGCTACGGGTGGAGTTGTTTGACTAAGCAGGCTGTTAAAAAGATAACATTCCCCGGATATTCATACCCGATCCACAGTGCTGCCAGGTGTCTCTGCCTGGCAGTCGGGAGAATCCGTAGAGGCGTCAGGCAGAGACACCTGACGCCTCCGCATACGGACGGTTTTTCAACAAGCTCCGAGACCAGATTCAGGCAAGGCTTAGCGGTTCAACGCCGTACTCGGCGAACTCGCTTTCGATGGCGCGGGCGACATCTGCGCCGGGTTGAAGTTTGGTGTAGACTTTCGGCAGAAGATCAAGCGCCGAACTCATGTGGTGAAACGCGACACCCATCTTCTCGACTGCTTCCTGTACGCTCAGGCCATCATCGCGTTGCTCCATACGGTTGGTCAGGCTCAGTAGGGCGACAACGTCTATGCCCGCGTCGCGCAGGCTTTCGAGCGTCTTTATGGATGAACCACCGGTGGTCGTGACATCTTCGAGAACGATGACTTTGCCTTTTGGCATTCCCACGAAAAACTTATCGCGTGGTGCCCCATGGTCTTTTGGTTTTGCACGGCCCATGGACAGAATGTGACTGCCCTGACCGTATCCGTTTTGCTGCTTTGCCCAGGTGTACTGTGTCAGAACACCGAGTTTGGTGGCGCCTTCCGGAACGCCATAGAAAGTGTCAACCTGCA
>QNAF01000041.1 GCA_003641405.1 Candidatus Zixiibacteriota bacterium
CCCGCATACTCTCCGAAGCGTTCCACCAGAAATCACGGGAGAATTTCGGAAGGCTGTTGTCAACTTCCAATGCTGCGGCGGTTTCGTACTCTCGGCCATACTCAAGCATCTTGTCAACATCCCAAACAGAACTCAGTCCCAACTCATTAAGTGCCTGTGTTAGCTCGTCTCGGCTTGGTGGTTTGCCGTGCCATCCGACGGCGTTTTCCATGAACGATACGCCCTTGCCTTTGACCGTGTGACAGATCAGGACAACCGGTTTGCCTGAGTCGTTGTCGTTCCGAGAGCGTTCCAGATTCTCGACTATTTCTGTCATATTGTGGCCGTTGATCTCGAAAGCCTCCCAACCAAAAGCTCGATACCTGTCGGCCAGGGGAGTGTTTGACATCACGTCATCAACTGCGCCGTCGATCTGAAGATCATTCACGTCTATGATGAGCACCAGGTTGTCCAGCCGATGGTGAGAAGCGGACATGGCGGCTTCCCACATAGAACCTTCCTGCTGCTCCCCGTCGGAAGAAATCACAAACACGCGGCGTTTTCTGTCGTTGAGTTCGGCGGCCAGTGCTACGCCTACTCCGAGCGACAGCCCCTGCCCCAGCGATCCGGTAGAGAACTCCACTCCGGACAACTCCTGCCAATGCGGATGACCCTGAAATGGTGAGCCGACCTTGCGAAGTTTCATCAACTCCTTCTCAGGGAAATACTCAGACAATGCCAGTGACGCATACAGAGCCGGTGCCTTGTGCCCGGCCGACCAGATGATACGGTCGCGGTCTTCCCATGATGGAGCCTTGGGATCATGCCGGGCAACTCTCAGGTAAAGCGCTGTGCAAATGTCCATGACACTGAGCGTCCCGCCCGAGTGACCTGATCCCGCAGAACACAGCGAAAGCAAACTTAGCCCACGCATGTAGTTTGCACGCTCAGTGAGTTCTTCTACTGTGTATTCACGAATAGTCTTGTTGGTTTTAGAATCAATCAATGGCATGTATATGTTTCACCTTTCAACTGTACGACGCCAGAACGCTCGGAGTTTGCGCTCAAGATCATCAACTGACCCGTTGTTCAGAAATAGAATATCCGCACGTTTCCTGAACTCACTGTATGGCAACTGAGCGCGTTCACGAGCCAGAGCGTCAGTGCGAGATATTCCACGGGTGGTCATCCGGGCCAGTCGTTGCTCTCTCGATGTGTGAATGACAAGCACCCGGTCAACTTCGCGATCCATCTTCCAGTACAACAGTAAGGCGGCATCAATTACTATAACTTCGTGAGTTTCCAGAGCCTGCTTGACCTGCCGTCGAAGCTCCCTCAGCAAGTGCGGATGTACCAGCCGATTGAGAGTCTGTTTGCTGTTTTCGTTTGCAAATGCCAGCGAGGCGAGTTTCTTGCGCCTGACCTCTCCCCTCTTGTCGAGGATCTCTTTGCCAAACGCTCGCACGAGTTGCCTTCGAAGCGTAGCCGACTGTGCCACGACCTGGTGGCCGATCTTGTCAGCATCGATTATGTACGCACCGAACCGTGCGAGTATCTTTGCTGCGGCAGTCTTCCCCGCGCCAATCTGTCCTGTCAGACCGATGATCATGTGGGGAATAAACTCAGTTAATGCACGAATAACAAGTGGATCGTTCATGTGTAGGAACACTCGACAAAGAGTCCATAGTTGACAAGATAGTCATCATAAAGCATAATGTGGCAGAAGTACTTCGAGATCAACAAAGGAGGAGTACTGTGACAAGGGTTCCTATTCTCATGGTCGCGCTGGTAGTCCTGTTGCAAGCCGTTGTAATGGCAAATTGGCAGTCGCCAGTCGATTTTACTGAGAGAGAGTGGTTGGCATACAGCAAACTGACGCCAGAAGTCCAACAGAACATCGCGAGTATCTCAGACGTGGTGATCGACTGCTATCCCGGCCCCCTTCGAGACAGCCTCGTTCTTGGCCTTGAGCGAGTTGGCTTGAGAATCCACAGTGTTGGTTGCAAGACTTGCAGGGCAGTGCTAACTGTAGACAAGGGAAAGGATCGTTTCTGGCAAGTCGGCTCTGGCACATTCTTAATAACAGGTGAGGGCACTTGGGTGGTAAGAAGTGTGACCCATCGTCCGTCTGGGAACCATTATGTTGACGCTGAGCACTCGATTCGATTGACCTCGCCGGGCCAGGAGCAACCACTTCTCCTCCAGAACACTGTTGTGGTAATTGCGGTGGCAATGGAAAGCAAACTCACCGATTATTTCGCCAGATCTCTAGAACTCGGGCCGAAACCGCCCAACATTCCGGACGCCATAGACCTAAGCGCTGAACTGGTGCCTGTCATCGCCGGGGTACTGGGAAAGTGGGAACCACTGACAGCAATGCTCAACGACGCAAAGTCATCAGTGCGTAGTGAGGCAATCAAGTTGATCAGAGAGATCGGTAATCCGGCAGCAACTGACATGCTCAAAGCCCGGTTAGAAAAAGAGAAGAAACGCGCCGTCAAGAAGCAACTCAAGAAGGCCATCAAAGAGTTGGAGAAAGTCCAAAAGGGACTCAACTGACCGCGCCACATCAACAACACACCCCGTCTGTCAGCACCTCCCCGCACAAACAACTTGCGGGGATTCACATCATCTGCCTATACTGTCTCAAAATTAGAACTATCGGAGGAATCTATGCCGCTGCTGCTCAACCGCAAAGATGTCATGCAAGTACTCGATATGAAAGACTGCATGGAAGTTGTCGAAAAGGCGTTTGCCGAAATGGCCAACGGTACCGCTGTACTACCGTTAAGAATCAACATCACTCCGCCTAGTGGTCTGTCCCTGTATATGCCGGCGTACCTGAAAGAACTTGGGGCACTTGCCTGCAAGATCGTCACTATCTACAAGGATAACCCTAAGAAACACAACATGCCGGTGATCGTAGGTAAAGTATTACTTCAAGACCCTGCCACCGGCGATGTGATCTGCATCATGGACGGTGGCTATCTGACAGCGATCAGAACCGGTGCGGCTAGCGGTGTAGCCACCAAGTATCTTGCCCGCAAAGACAGCGGCCAGGTCACCGGAATATTCGGCGCCGGTGTTCAGGCCAAGGCTCAACTCTGGGCAGTGGCCGAGGCACGCAAATTGTCTAAAGCGCTTGTGTTCGATATCTCAGATGAAGCTGTGACAGCTTTTATTAGCGAAATGAGTGGCAAGCTGGGTATTGACGTTCTCAAGGCCGATTCCGCCGACCAGATGCTCGATCAGAGCGACATCATCTGTGCATCGACCTCTTCCGCTACCCCGATATTCGACGGCTCCAAGGTCAAGGATGGCACTCACATCAACGGTATCGGTTCACATACACCCGCAGCACGGGAACTTGACACAAACATCATCAAACGCTCGACACTGATCGCCGATTCCTACGAAGCCTGCCTGAGCGAAGCTGGTGATGTCATGATACCCATCGATGAAGGCGCTATCGACAAATCGCACATGAAAGCCGAGCTGGGCGAAGTCATCACGGGCGAGAAACCGGCCCGAAGCAATGACTCCGAGATCACCCTGTTCAAGTCGAATGGACTGGCGATTCAGGACGTGGCCACGGCCAAACTGGTCTTCGATAAAGCAGTCAAAGCCGGCATCGGCACGAGTGTGGATATATAGAGGTGGTTTGCTTTTCAACGAAGACAAGACAAGCAGCCTACAGCCAGCCGCGTTTTGCTTTCTTCTCGGCTAACGTGACTTGGGCAATATCGTCCCACTGGAAAAACACCGTGCCGTTGGGACTCTCGTAGCACAATATATCAAACTCGTGGAGTATGAGGGCCTTTTCAAACGTGGCCGGTTTCCCCGCTGTGGAATCGTAGCCACAACATAGAGATATCTGAAGCACGTTCTCTTTGTCGCCGGAAATCACATCGTTAACGATCCATCCCTTCTCCGAGAAGAAACGTCTCCATCTTTCTCCGCGTGACATATTCTACCTCCGTTTGCTCATATTATCCATTTGAGCTTGAAGATACTGCGTAAGACTCCCAAGAGCAACTGGTAGGACGGCCCTGAACCCCCTGTACGAAAAAAAACAAAAAATCTCTCATCTTTTTGAACTTTTTTAGTATATTCTTGTTTCTTGGTTTGACCCTGACTGAAAGGAACCTGTAGATATGTTCGTAGTTACTGACAAAGCCCGCGACGAAATTTCGAAAACCCTTGATTCTGACCAGGCCAAAGGCAAGCACCTGATTGTGTACTTTCAGGGGCATGGCTGAGGCGGACCCACCCTGGGTCTGGCTCTGGATGAGTCTATTGATAATCTTGAGAACATTGAATCTAACGGCGTCAGTGCCTATATCGACCCCAAACTTGCGGAGATGCTGAGACCGCAAGGCGATATCAGTGTCGATTTTGTGTCTTCGATGGGACGTGAAGGATTCTCTGTCAGGGTTGGCGATCCCAAAGACTGCGGTAGTTGTTCCTGTTAGGCAGAGTTTATTCTTCGACAGAACCGTATCCTGTTAGCTGATCAGGATACCCTTGGTCTATGCCTCTCCCCCAACCATGTACAATTCTTCAGCCCTTTTTTCGGTTACGCTTGTTTTGGGGAGCAATTGGGGATCGGACCCGACTGATTTCCGACCTTGACTTGCCGATCATTTGTGATAATATGATTGCTTGATGCCGGGGTAGCTCAGCTGGTTAGAGCACCTGTCTGTGGAACAGGGGGTCGGCAGTTCGAACCTGCCCCCCGGTATTGTATACATTGGAGAATCTCCCGCCCGTTGCAACCATCGGCAGCCCATTGAGTTTCACGTTTCCAACAACACTCAAATACCTCTGACCGTCTAAGACACCGTAAATATATCACGCAACATGCCCCACGATGCTTGCCCACTTAATATCCGTTTGTTACAATTACAGAAATGATATCATACCCAGGAATGAGATTCGAGAATGGCTGAAAAGTTTATCTTCCACATGTACGGCGTTAACAGGTTCTATGGTCAAAAACAAGTCCTTAAGGATATTAACCTGAGCTTCTACCCCGGCGCCAAGATCGGCATAGTCGGCGAAAACGGCTCCGGCAAGACTACGGTTTTGCGCATCATGGCTGGACTAGATACCGAGTTCCAGGGGGACGCCGAGATAACGCCCGGTTTTCGAGCCGGTATCGTGGAGCAGGAGCCGCAGCTTGATCCGGAATTAACCGTACGTCAGACGATTGAATCGGCGTTTGGAGAAACCAAAGCTCTGCTGGACGAATACAATGGTCTGGCCGAAAGCATGGCCCAGCCGATGGATGAAAGCCAGATGCAAAAAGCAATGGATCGGATGGGCGTGCTTCAGGATCAGATTGATACGGTCGATGGCTGGAATCTCGATCAGTCCATGAAGGTGGCCAGCGATGCGCTTTTCCTTCCCGATGATGACCGCACGGTCGGAACGCTGTCGGGTGGTGAACGTCGTCGGGTAGCCCTGTGCAAGATCCTCCTGGAACGACCTGATTTGCTGTTGCTCGATGAGCCTACGAACCACCTTGATGCCGAAACAGTCAATTGGCTTGAGGAGCAGTTGCGTGAGTATCCCGGCACCGTCATTATCGTCACGCACGATCGTTACTTCCTGGACAATGTAACCCAGTGGATTCTCGAACTTGACGGCGGTCGTGGAGTCCCGTGGGAAGGCAACTACACTTCCTGGCTGGAGCAGAAACTAACCGGACTGGCAGCCGCTGAGAAAAACAAGTCGCCGCGCGCTCGAGCGCTTGAGCGGGAACTCTCCTGGATTCGCATGAGTCGCGGTGATCGCAACGAAATGGCGCGATCTCGTATCCGAGAATACGAACAACTGGTTGCTCGCGAAACGGCCCGAGCCAAAGCGGACTCGGCGGTGATTCAGATCGCTCCCGGACCAGACCTGGGCAATCAGGTTGTAGAATTTCATGACACCAGGATGGGTTATGACGACCACACCTTGTTTGAAGACCTGTCGTTCATCATCCCGCGGTCGGCAGTGGTCGGTCTGGTAGGACCGAATGGCACCGGCAAGACAACCCTGCTCAAACTTATCACCGGTGATTTGCAACCGATGAGCGGCAAGACGGTGGTCGGCCAATCAGTGAAGCTCGCCTTTGTTAATCAGGAACGGGATGCTCTTGATGATGACCAGAGCCTGATACAGGAAGTTGGCGGAGGCGTCGATGAAATCACTATCGGTAACCGGTCAGTTCCCATTCGTCAATACCTGTCGCAGTTTGGGTTCAAGGGTGCGTCGCAACAGAAAAAGGCCAACCAGCTCTCAGGCGGCGAACGCAATCGCTGTCTTTTGGCCAAGGTGCTTAAAGTTGGCGGTAATCTGCTGTTGCTGGATGAACCGACCAATGATCTCGATGTCAACACCCTGCGTATGCTCGAAGAGGCGATCCTTGATTTTTCTGGTTGTGTGATTGTTATCAGTCACGATCGGTTTTTCCTCGATAGGATCTGCACTCATCTGTTAGTGTTTGAAGGCCAGGAGAAAGTGCGCTGGTACGAGGGTAATTTCTCAGCCTATCAGGAATGGCGAGTGAAGACTTTGGGCGACCGCATGTTTGAAAACCGCCGTAACCGTTACCGCACGATAACGAAAGCCTGAGCAAGATTCTATCTTGTGACCACAGATGCTCTGTTTTTTGCCCTGTGGCTATGGCTTGCCTTGTACTAATTGCACGATAGATTCCCCCGGGTAAACCGGGGGTCCTGACTGTTACGGTTCATATTGCGACCGCATAAAACAAACCCGCCGCTCGGTAAAACCGCACGGCGGGTTGCTTAGTTGATTGAGCGTCAGAACTAGGTTACGCTCCTGTTCTCTGCTCTTACTTCAGAAGCATCATCTTTCGTGTTTCAGTGTTCTCACCGGCGATAACTCGGTAGAAGTAGACTCCGGAAGCAAGACCTGCTCCATTGAACTCATATTCAACCATTCCTGCCTGTGATACACCGCTGGCGGTTTCCACCAACTGTCCCGTGACATTGTAGATGGATACTTTCCACTCGCCAGCATGGGGCATCGTCCAGCCAAACGTGGTGGTCGGGTTGAACGGGTTGGGATAGTTCTGGTGCAATGCGAACTCATCAGGAAGTACGCCTGTGTCCTTTTCCTGTCCCTTGTACACCGGTCCACTTTCGCACACTTTGGTTACCACGTTGGCGCCAAAGTCGTAAGTATAGGTGGCGTGGGTAACATTGGTCACTTCAAAACACCACTCGCCAACCGGTTTCTTGAACCCGGCAGTCTCAAAGTAGACTGTACCATCAGCGCCCGTGGCACCGCTGTAACTTCCACCAGTCGGACCAGTGGCGGTTACATAGACGGTTGCTCCGGAGACGGCCAAATTGCTGGCATCGTAAATGGTCACCGTACAGGTACCAAGGTAATTGGGGCCAACTTTGCGGCGTCCCACATCAATGTCATGCACATGCATATCAAACGACTGGTCGGCCACAGTGATATAGTCCACTTTGGTCTCGCCATCCGAACCATGGGCATTGGTTGCCGTCAAACTGACCGTGTAGGTTCCATTGGCGGTGTAAGTGTAGTTCGGATTCTGAGCGGTTGACGTTCCACCGTCGCCAAAGGTCCAGGCCCAGCTAGTCGGGTCACCGGTCGAAAGATCGGTGAAACTAACATCCAGCGGAGCTGGTCCGGAAGTAGGTGAACCGGAGAACTCAGCCACCGGTGGTCCAGGGGTAGTCTCATACTCGAAATACATCTGGTCGATAAATAATGACTCCAATGATGTATTACCCCAGGATCGGTTGCCATCGGTGGCACGAACATACACGATCCCGGACAGATTTGGCAGGGCAACCGAGTAGACCTGTTCAGTTGTTGATGCAACAGTCACCAACGAGCTATAGTTAACATCGTCGGTTGAGTATGCAAAGGCGAAATCATCACCTTCTGTGTTGGCCGTACGGTAAGCTTCGACATAGAACATATAATTGCTGCCGCCACCTGCGATACTGAAGGTCCATTTGTGCTCGGCCTCGCTGGTAGTCTTGCGAGGATGAGAACTCGATATTGTTTCGGTGATCACCTCATAGGAATTGTCAGAAGCAGAAGTGTTGGCATAGGAACCGGAATAGGTACCCAGAACCGAAATGTCCGATTGAGCATAGGCCTTAGCATACACTCCCGGCTCGGTGACATCGATATAGTCGGTCTTGATCTCTGTATCTGAGCCATTGGCATTGGTAGCTATCAAAGTCACAGTGTATTTGCCAACCGCATCGTAGATATAAGATGGGTTCTGCGCTGTCGATGTACCGACTCCATCACCGAAGTCCCAACTCCACGACGTGGGAGTGCCTGTTGAGAGATCGGTGAAGTCCACCGTCAGCGGGTAATTTCCGGATGTGGGCGTGCCACTGAAGTTGGCATTGGGGATCGGATTCTCGAAAGGATCGAATCCGCTGAGAGTGGTGGCTCCGGTATTATCCGGATCAAGCCAGTCCCTCAGACGAGTCGAAGCACTGCCGCCGTAATCCCAGGAATCGGAGAACTTCCCATACCAGTCAGACGTCTGGCTGGTGCAGGACGCATAGCCACCGTGTAATTGGCCGACTATCTTGTGGTTCGGATCGTAAAGAGGCGATCCTGAAGAACCGCCTTCGGTCGTGCCAACATCCCAATCGGTAACTCGCCAGTGTGATTCACCGGAAGTACCTAAGTAAGTTGTCGATGATAGCGGATCGTTTTCGAATGAGATCTTTTTGATGTCTCCAGAGGGGTGGTGTACTCCCACCGCACTGCTCGCAGCGACATCCACATTCGACCAACCTGAATAGTAGATATTGTAACTGACAGGTGGTATTTCACTCAGCTCGACCAGCGCAAAATCGGAATAAGTGTTTGTAGCACGAAGGGTTGTACCGTGAACCGTATAGTTGGTCGGACCATCCTCGTTGGCGCAACCGGGGCTCTCGTACCGGAACATGATGATCCAGTTCTCTTCACCGTTTAGGCAGTGATTGGCAGTGAGGAAATAGGGTGTCTCGTCCTCGCGAACGTTATTGACCATAGAGCCTGAACACCACCTGGTGCCATTCCCCAATAACACCATTGCCCCCGCACGTTTTTCGAGCTGCCAATCGGCGCCCTCCGGACAATTGATGTTCACGTTGCACGAACCGGAACTGCCGTACGCTTTATCTGGATTTCCAAAACCGAATATATCTTTATAGGCGTGCACGACGCGTGTAATCGTGAAGTGGCCAAGACCACGCACATTGGATGGTTCGTAGTACTCAACGGTAATGTCGCCGCCCTTTACGGGTGCAGTGGCAAACAGACCGCTCTCCTTGTTGTTTCTGTCGGTGAAAGCACCGAGGGTCATCTCGCGATCTTCACTGTAAACATAAAGTTTTGCGCCCGGAGGCAGATAGAAGTTGTCATAGATCAGGTTGATCGAGTACGCACCTTCTGACACAATACGCAGACGCCAGATTCCTGATCCATCCGAGAGCTTCTGCCACTCGCCGGAATTTTGCAGGCCATAGTTGACGTCAAACGGAGCACCGAAACGGAACGGAAGTCCTTCCTGTTCCTCAATATCATCCTGAGCCAGCATTGCCTCCACATCAACCGGAGCCATAACACGGGCATCGATTAATGACCAAGAAGAAAGCTGTTGGAAACTCCGTGGTGTACCCCCTTCACTGAGCTGTGCATACGAAACCGTTGCAAACAAAAGCGTGAATACCAAAAAATATGCGAATACGCGGAACTGTTTCACTGGTACCTCCCAGTAGTATGGTTAAGCGTTTTCCCGGAGGCTGTTTTCAGACAAACCTCGCTCAATATAGCCAACAGATTAGTTACTCGTATCTAATATACATACCCCCTCTCCAACTATCAGCTTCGGATCATTCACCAAGCATATCTGATCGTTGCAGGCCATTCGCCTGTACACATGAGTTAAACAGGCACAGTGATCAATCTGCAACAATAAGCCGTTTTGGACAACATGATCCAGACAGAAACATAGCTGCGCTTGTTTAGTGTTAGGATGGGAATTCATAAAGGTGTACCTGCAAACACCATAGGTCCCTTATGCAAAAGGGCGAATCGAAAAGTAACTTAGAACAGCGCCGACACGGGACGCGCCAGCACATATTCAATTTTATTGTATAGCATATACACGCAAAATGGTCAACAAAAACTTCCTTTGGAAAGAAGTCTGGCCTACTAACTTAAGGATCTTCGGCCAGCGATTACCAGGGTTTATGTGGTATGTTAAACCACCTCGTGACCTGGAGACTAAGTTGGCAATTACTACTGGACGGGGAGCAACATGAAGTCGAGTCCTGATATCGTTGCTCCACCCTCGACAGGAAGCACTTCGAAATCAGTCGTTTCGGGTTGTGCCGTGTAACCAAGTTGCGATAGTTGTTCCGGGTCAACATAGGCTCGATATCTACCGGGGACCAGGCCCATGTAAAAGAACTCGCCACTGGAGAAAGTAGTCAACCACAGTACGGATTCATTCGAAAGGTTGAGCAGACATATCCGCACTCCACCCAGACCGGTTCTCAGAGAGTCGATATGCCGTTGTACCATACCGCTGACTTCGCTGCCGACAACGAGCGGGACTTCGACAGCCGTTACCACATTGGGGCTGCAAACTACCCTGTAGTTGCTGTGAGTGGGTTTTAGAAGGGGATTGTCAAGGCTGTGTTCATCGATCTGAATCAGATAACGTTCGTATGCCCGTAAGCCCTGATAGTAGTGTTGCTCGCCGGCAATTTTCTGGCGACCACCTCTCATTTTGGCCCTGAGGCCCGCAATGTACTCCTCATCTCCATCGAGAACACCATTGTAGTTGTCATCAAGGAAGGGGCGTACTACTGCAGCGCCAGATCCTACACCGAAACGTCTGTCAAACAGAACGCGGCCGCCTTCGCGATCATAGCGAGCCGAACCCCGCTGCAACTGTGACATCGACGTGTAACCATCCGATGAAATCACACGGGAAGTGAAATCGGCGAAGTTAGTGAAAAGCCGGAAGGTTGCTTTGATTGTGTTGGAGCCGGTGATCTGATTGCGCTCGAACGACAAACTGGCCTGACCGCTCCGAAACACGCGTTGATTGATCTGAAATGCCATGGTTTCAAGACTCTTGAGGGAATGATCATAGGTCACTCGGAATTGTGGTCGAAAGCGTCGAAATAGAAGCGGTGATGCAAATAGTTCACTGCTGATTTCCTTAGCCGTCCTGTTCGGATATTTGACAATCTTGGCACGACCCAGATAATTGACTGTGACACCAAGAAGCGAGGCATTAGTCCCGTAGTTCATGCTTACATAGTTGAAGGACGCAAATTTGTCGGCGGTAAGAGCCAAACGAATCGGGACACGCAGTTCCCTGATTCTCAGTTGCGAAGAGATCGAGAAGTTTGCCTTGTAAACTTGCTCATTCCGGTTCAGATACGGGTTCACCGAATAGGAAGTGAAACCGGCGAAAGCGCTCAGCAAATTCGGTTTTCCGAAACTCAAAGCACCACTGGTCGCGTAGCTCGGAGCAAGTGTAGCGCTGGCAGTGAGATTACCTACGATTCGACACGAAGCGTCACCAGCGACTATAGCTTTCTCGGCATCCCTCGCATCCACGGGAAGATCGGAGGAGACACCGACCGTGATGCGCTCACTCAATCCGTAGTGAGCACCAGCCTGGACATAGCTTCGCGGATCGTTCAAATTACTCTGATTGGCACCAGCAGCCACAGTGTACTCAACAGCGCCAATCGGAATCAAGCTATAGGGAACGTCAATAAACCGACTCTCCGTTCGGATTTCGCCATTCGGGCCGTACATCTTAAGTGTGACTTCAGACATGCCATAGTAGATATCAACCGAGAAACTGTAACTCCCGGACTCATCAGTAAGAGCAAAATCGGCTAACCTGTTATTGAAATACAGTTCGACTTCCCATCCCGGACCCAAGTGGCCAGCCACCTCCACCGTTTGAAAATACTCTCGAGCAATCTGCGGTCGGTTGGTAACCAGTCCCCCTTTCAGTTGACGACTAAGCAACCCGGTAGTGAAAATGTCTCCCAGCTCCAGTTGTGTGAAATAGCGACTGTTCTCTTCATAGTAATGCCACCTATAGGTCATGTCGGAGATGTCCATGCCGGTCGTGGAACTGCCACTGCCAGTGAGTCTGACATCACCGGCCATGAGCATACCGCCGAGAGAGAAATCAAAGTATTGCCCTCCTCCACCCATGGGGCTGGCCGAGAGTGCCCAGTCCAGCACGCCGCCGTCAAAGTAATGCCTCTTCCTCGGCAACTGACGGATGTCCTTCATTGACACTTTCTTATTCTGGAGCTTGCGATGTTCTTCCTGTCGCCTGAGTTTCTTGTAGGAAGGGAACTCCTTGTTGAGTGCCAGGCGCACTTGAAGCGCTGAGAAGCTGAATCTCATGTCGAGATCGAACAACTGCTTGAACAGGTCGATCCGCAGGAACATCTCGCCGCCATCGAGGATGAAATCCGACTGCGACAGGGAGTGGCGCTTACCCATCACCCGGGCTGTGAGAGATTGCATATCAAGTTGGTAACGGTCGGACTTACTCAGATAATAGCCGGAGAATCTCAGAGCCTGATTGTCCACCTCGATATAGACGTCCAGCAAGCGAAAAATCGTCACCAGCGGAAGGTAGATTGTCTCCTGGTCATACTGGACAAACAAATCCTGCCTCAGCAGTTGTTTGACTTCGAACTCAACCACGATCCTTTCAATCTCAGGAGGTTCGGCTTGCGCACAGATCGATCCCGCACACAGCAACATGACCAGGCTGATCAGCCTGATCGTTCGAGCCATACCTATGTTGCTGCCACGTTTCATCTCGTTTGGATTGCGTTACACGGTTTTTTGCATTTCACTATTCGACCAACAGAGAGTATGAAATCTCATTCCCTGCGATCATGTCCCGATCATCGATATCGTTTCTTCCCTCACTGGAGATACCAACATCGACATAATAGGGTTTCCTGAAATCACCTTCGGTCACCTTCAAATGAATTTGTCGCCGTTGTGTGCGGTACACTGCCAGGTTGACTCTAAAGTGATCGATTTCCTTGTCGTCGGCGTCTTTTAGCCACAGTTGCAGGACGCCCATATACGACACATTGCCAAGATTGTCCATCTCCAGCCACACCCCAACCGTGGAGTCGGTCTGGGTGGCGCTGGCGTCCGAGAGTGCCAGGTTGGATACCAACTCGCCGGCACGGTATTTCAACACAATTGCCATTTCTGTGACCATTGTCAAATGAGTGGCAATCTCGCCTTCCTTGGCAACCGGCACAGGTTCATCGGCGTCCTGGGAGCGTACCAGTA
>QNAF01000042.1 GCA_003641405.1 Candidatus Zixiibacteriota bacterium
GACGGCAGGCTAATCGCGGCCCATCAATTCAAATCGGCATGAGATTCTTGTTCTTTCGACTCTGTTTCGGCGTATTCGGCCAGTTTGTTCCGAATGGTCCTTGTGGAAACCCCCAGAGCCTCGGCTGCACGAGTTTTGTTTCCGTTGAACTTCTCCAGTGTCTTCAGAATCAGGTATTTGCTGCCCTCTTCCAGCTTCATGGGTACCTTCAGCCCCCCGCCCACATAGGCTATGTCGCCTAAGGAAATATCCACCGGAAAATCGCTTTCAGTGAGCAAATCACTGCTCGTGGTCACTACTGCTCGTTCGATCATGTTTTCCAGTTCACGTACGTTTCCGGGCCAGGGGTATTTGACCATCAAGCTCAGGGCAGCCGGGCTAATGCCCTTTATCTCTTTGCCGTTTTCAGTGGCGTAACGCACAATGAAGTGATCGATCAGGAGCGGGATGTCTTCCGGCTTCTCTCGTAATGGCGGCAAATGAATTGGAATAACATTGAGTCTGTAAAACAGGTCTTCCCTGAACCTGCCAGCGGCGCTGTACTCCTTGAGATTCCTATTCGAAGTGGCGATCAACCTGACATCAACAGAGATCGTTTCACTGGAGCCAACTCGTTCAAACTCCCTTTCTTGGAGAACGCGAAGAAGCTTTGATTGCAAATTGAGCGGCATCTCCGAGATCTCATCTAGTAGCAATGTTCCTTCGTGGGCCAGTTCGAATCTTCCCCGGCGCGTTTTTTTGGCATCTGTGAACGCCCCCTTCTCATACCCAAACAGCTCTGCCTCGACCAACGTTTCCGGCAGTGCCGCACAGTTGAGTTTGATGAAAGGTCTGTCCTTGCGATTGGAGCAGTAATGAATTGCCCGTGCGACCATCTCTTTGCCGGTACCTGAGTCCCCGGTAACCATGATTGTCGAGCGAGCGACTGCAACGGACTGAATCAGCTCGAACACCTCTCTCATCTGGCTGGATTTGCCAACCATACTTTGGAACTTGGCCGCAATATCCTGCCGCATCATTTCGTTTTCGGCCTTGAGTCGGATCGTCTCAGAGATTCGTTTCAGAACATGTTCCACCGTGTCCGGCGTCACTGGTTTCAACAGAAAATCATGCGCTCCCTTCTTGATCGCGCTTACTGCTTTCTCAACTGAGCCATAAGCTGTCATTAGCACGACTGCGATATCGGGATTGACTCTCTTGATATGATCCAGAAGGGCAATACCGTCCATGCCATCCATCTTGAGGTCGGTCAGAACAATGTCACAGGATTTATTCCTGAGCTTGAGGATAGCTTCCTCACCAGAGTAAGCCACTTCCACAGCGAAACCTGATCGAGAAACCGTTTCTGCTACGTACTCATTGACATATCTGTCATCGTCCACAACCAAAACCGAGTATTTCATTGCAAGGCCTCCATGCCGGGTTGCTATGTCTCCCTGTTGGTCTGCCCCATCCTTACGGGTAGCAGCAATGTAAACGTAGCGCCGCCGGTCGTTGACTGATCAACCCCGAGGTCACCACCGTGCGCCTTGGCTATCTTCTGTGCCACAGCCAGTCCAAGTCCATTGCCGCCATGTTTCGTCGTGAAAAATGGCGAAAACAAACTGCTGAGGACTTCCTGGGAAATCCCGCAACCGTCATCCGATATGCGCAGCTCAAGAACTGTTTCGTCCAAACCAATCAGTAGTCTCTTTGCGTATTGCTCTACCGCCCGCTGACGCGGCACCTTTCGAAAGGCTACGTTCACGGTCCCTTCCATACGGCAAGCCTCACAGGAATTGGTAAGAAGATTGAAGAGCACCTGTCTGAACAGGACCGGGTCTATCAACACCATGACCGGGACATTGCCAGGCGACGCAGCAGGTTCAACTCTAAGCTCCATCTGACGTGTAAGATCGGGGTTTTCTCGACGAAACTGGGCAATTGCATCGGATATATATTCCCCGAACGCCACGTATTCGCAATTCAACTCCTCATTCCTGGTATAGTCCAACAGGGTTGTCACAGTTGCGTTGAGAACTTCGACACCCTCGGTGATCTTGCTAATGAGTTTCTGACGGGGATCATCCGCTTCCAATTCGCGTTTGAGAAGTGATCCGTACCCCAGAATACCCGAGAGCGGATTCCGTACCTGATGAGCCACGGTGGCAGCCATTTCACCTAATGCAGCCAGAGTGTTCAGACGGGCGATTTCCCGCTCCATTTTCTTGGTTTTCGTCAGATCATGCAGTACTTCCACTGCGCCAGCAGGCTTCCCACTCCTGTCTTTAAGTATAGCTGTTGAGGTGGACACGATCAGGCGAGTCCCATCCGGCAGATCAATCTTCTTCTCGGTGCAATCTACTGCCTTGCCGGTCTCAGATGAGCGAAGAGCGTTGGCGTCAATTGGATCTCCCGGCGGAATAATCTCACGGTATAGCTGGCCCAACGGCTCTCGAACCGGAATACCGAGCATTAGCGATGCCGCAGAGTTGAACTGAGTGATCCGGCCATCGCGGTCAATAGCGATCACTCCAGCCGACATGGAATCAAGGATGCTGTTGAGAAACTCATTGGCTGCCAGATTGCGTTCAGTCATCTCAGCAAGTTGCCGATTAGTCTCGAACAACTGGTCATTTTGCTGCGTAAACTCGTCCTTCAGTTCAATGTATTGCCTCTGAAGGCTGTTCACTATTCTGCTAAAAGATTCGTAGGAATCGGCGAATTTCAGAACTTCATCCGAAGTCTTCGCATCACCATCCAGCAGTACATCGTGCTCGTTATCCATAACGCTATCCATTCTACCCATAAAGCAATGGATGGTGCGAAAAACGGTCTTTTTCAACTAAAACTTGTTAGAAATAGCTGGTGATTTCAGAAGCTACCTGGTCAATAGAGGTCACGTGATCGGCGATTTTGGCATCCACAATCGCGCGCGGCATCCCGTACACGATACAACTGGCTTCATCCTGAGCGATGAGGATTCCGCCCTTGTTCTTGATATTTCTGGAGCCCTCAAGTCCGTTGGAACCCATTCCCGTCAGAACAACACCCATGGTCGAACCACCATACGCCTCGGCAACTGAGTTCATCATGACGTCAACGCAGGGGTGGTAAAGAGTATCGGTTGGTTTGTCGGAAACAGCAACACGTGCTTTGCCTCCGTATTTCCTCAGGGTCATGTGTTTGCCACCGGGAGCAATGAGCACCAGTCCCGGTTCGACGGCATCACCGTCGGATGCTTCGCGGACCGTCACTTGTGACAAGCCGTCAAGTCTCTCTGCCAGAGATTTGGTAAACATCTCAGGCATGTGCTGAGCTATTAACATGCCTACCGGCAGATTTCTCGGCAGCTTCGGGATTACGGCCTGAAGAGCAGGTGGCCCGCCGGTTGAAGAGCCAAGGGCGATAATGTTTATCTTGTGATGTCGCTTGGCTTTGATGACTGAACGTGTGGGAGTACGTACTGGCGGGGCTGGTTTGCTGGGTTGACCGGAATCTTTTCCGGCAGCACTGAAAGAACTGCGCGTACGGAAACGCGCCATGAGAATGTGCTTGCGACTGACAATGTTCTTGATCTTGGCAACGAGTTCTTCCTTGATCTTGACTATATCAAGACTCACATAGGACATCTGTTTCGGTATGAAATCGACGGCCCCAAGTTCGAGAGCTGCGAGAGTAGCTTTGGCTCCATCGGTCGTAATTGACGAGACCATCATAACCGGCACGGGATTGGTTGCCATTATCTGCCTAAGAGCGGTCAGACCATCCATGCGCGGCATCTCGACATCCATCGTCACAAGATCAGGCTTGAGCTGCTTGACACGAGCAATACCCTCTTCGCCATTACTCGCGGAACCGACCACTTTGATCTGGGGGTCGGACTCCAGCATCATGGTGATAGCTTTGCGCATAAATGCGGAATCGTCAACCACGACGATCCGTATCTGTGATTCAGTATTAGTCACTGTGCGGATTCCAGCTAACTGAGACTTTTTGCAATGTTGAACAGACCAAGCAAATCGATAATCAGCCTGATTCTGCCGTCACCGAGTATGGTTGCACCGGCAACACCTTCTGTAGCTCCCAGATATGACCCTAACGACTTGATAACAATTTCTTCCTGACCGAGGAAATGGTCGATGAGGATTCCTAACTTTTTGTCGGCAAGCCCTACAACGACAATGTACGGCTTCTCACTCATGATAAATCCGCCGGGACCGTTGCGTAGCACTTCGCCCAGGTTCACGATAGGTATGATCTCATCCCTCAGGCGCAACACCGGATGTTGATTAACATAGTAGACATTGGCCTGTTCTGTCCGCACTGTTTCATACACTGAAGCCAGAGGCAGAATGAATACTTCATCATCGGATTCTACCAACAACCCCTGCATGATGGCCAGCGTCAGCGGTAATTTGATGGTGATGGTAGTGCCGACATCTACTGTCGAATCCAACTCGATGATGCCGTTGAGTTTCTCGATATTTGTGCGAACCACATCCATGCCGACACCACGACCGGAAACATCCGAAACAACCTTGGCTGTCGAGAAACCGGCTCCGAAGATGTATCTAAAAACCTCCTTCTCGGACATCCTCTGCACCTCGGTCTCACTGACCAAACCGCGTTCCACCGCCTTATTGCGGATAGCATCGACATCCAACCCCTTCCCATCATCCTGGATTTCGATGATGATATTGGAACCTTCCTGGCCGGCCGAAAGTTTGACAACTCCCTTGGCGGGTTTACCCTTGGCTTTGCGATCTTCGGGTGACTCAATACCGTGATCACATGAGTTACGGATGAGATGCACCAGCGGATCGCCGATTTCCTCGATCACGGAACGATCCAATTCTGTGCTCTCGCCGGTAATCTGCAAGTCGATTTCTTTCTTTTGGTCACGGGCAAGATCGCGTACGATACGGGGATATTTGCCAAACACTTTACCGATAGGCTGCATGCGCATCTTCATTACAGCCAGTTGCAGCTCGCTCGTGACAAAGTTGAGGGAGGCTCCCGTCCTGGAAAGCTGCTCCCTGGTCTCGACGATGTTCTCTTCATCTGATACTCTGTTAATAGTCTGCAAGAGGCTATTGCGGGCAAGCACCAGTTCCCCCATGATCTCCATAAGGCTGTCAAGACGATTCACGTCCACCCTGATGGTTTGATCTCCCGATTTCCCCAGAGTACCCGACTTCTTGGGCAACTTCTTCTTCTGGGGCGCGTCACCAGCGGAAGCAGGACCGCCATCCTGTGCCGGAGTTGACACAGCACCTATCGATTGATCAGTTGGATCATCGATAGCTGGCTCGGTATTGCTGGTCGCAGTTTCGGACACCTCTGGTGTGCTCTCTTCCGATGCCGGACCGGCTTCTCCGCCTTCCTGAATTGCGATCAGTCGAGCGATTGCGTCAGTGAGGTCGATCACCTCTTCCTTATTCTGCCGAACATTGTCCAGAAGAACTTTGAGGATGTCAAGCGACTCCAGGAGAAGGTCCATCATCTCGGCCGTCACAGCCAGCTCAGATTTGCGAAGCTTGTTAAGAACATCTTCCATCTTGTGGGAGAGCTCAGTTACCTGATCAAACCCAAGGAAGCTGGATGTCCCTTTTACAGTGTGAACGGCACGGAATATCTCGTTGAGAAGGTCGAGATCAGATGGTGACGTCTCAAGCTTAACAAAGTTATTGTCGAGCGAATCTATAAGTTCTTCGGCTTCAACAAGAAAATCATCAATGATTTCCTTCATCTCATCCATTTCGAAATCGACATCGTTGGACATAGAGCTCACTCCACAGGCTGTTGCTTGGGATTCTGAAACAGGGAGTCAATATCCTCCTGATTCGTCGTCTTGTTGAATAGATCGGCATGCGGATCGTATGCTCTTTTTTTCTTCTGGATAGCAGGTTCCTCC
Source organism: Candidatus Zixiibacteriota bacterium (assembly GCA_003641405.1). Taxonomy (GTDB): domain Bacteria; phylum Zixibacteria; class MSB-5A5; order GN15; family FEB-12; genus B22-G1. The sequence continues at coordinate 5,897 of QNAF01000042.1, forward strand.
AGCTTTTCTGGAGCCTCGTCCCCACTCACATTCGTAAGGACGTGTCGGAGTTTGCCTTCAATATCTTCCAGAAGGGACGCTGCGTGATCCATCTGCTGCGCAGTGATGTCCTGAAACTGTAAGGCCTCCATGATCGCGTAAGCATCATTGAGATTCGTAGTGGCCTTCACGGTCAGAACGTCTGCCAAAGCTCCAATTTCTGTGGTTTCACCGGATTCTGCCTTCTGCTTGACCACTCCAAGATCCTTGATGATCTCATCTTCCCGCTGAGTGATTTGCTCTATCATGTCAAGCATTTGGCTTGTGGCAGCCTCGGTCTGCTCAGAAATCTTATCCAACTGGTTGGTGGCCTGTGGAACTTTTCTGTGGGATTCTGCCAGCGGGTTTTGCAATTTCCGGAAGCTTTCAACAAGTCCAGAAACCGATGTGGTCAGTTCTGTAATCTCCTGCTGAATTTTAGCCTGCAAATTATCCGTAGGTGACATCGCTAACCTCCTGTTTGTCTACTTGGCTAGCCAGCCAGTACCTGATTTATTTTCGCTTTCAGAGTCTCTGGCGTGAACGGCTTGACGATGTAGTTGTTCACCCCAGCCTTCATGGCTTCCATTATATCATCTTTGACTGATCGTGTTGTCACCATCAGAATAGGCAGATTCTTGTACTCGTCCTTACTTCGCAAGGTAGTGACAAGTGTCAAACCATCCATTTCCGGCATGTTCCAGTCAGTGATAATGAAATTCGGTTTCTCAATTTCGACCTTGGCCAGTGCGTCTTTCCCGTCGCTGGCTTCGACGACATCTTCGTAACCGGCCCGTTTGAGAGTATTGATAATTATCCGGCGCATTGTCGGACTATCATCTACAGCGAGGATTTTCATATTCGCCACGTCGCCCCCTTACTGTTTCCTGTATCAATCTTATCTTTATCGCTTATCACAAGTACTTGGACACTTCCGTCAGCAATAACTTGGGTTTAAACGGCTTAACCAGATAGGAACTGGCGCCGACCTCAATCCCCCGCTGGCGGTCCTCTTCCTCCTCTTCCGAGGACAGAATAATTATGGGCGTCTCATCAAGTTGCTTATTCTGTCTTACAGCCTCAATCAGCCCATATCCATCAAGATTAGGCATGTTGAGATCAGTGATGATAAGGTCCACACTGTTCGAAAGATTTGACATTTTCTCCAATGCGTCCATACCGTCGCAAGCTGCCACCACAGTAAACCCTTTGTTTTTCAGGGAGAGGGTCACGAACTTGACCACGGTGGGAGAATCATCGACTACGAGAATCGTCCGGTTCATGAGTAACACCCTATCTTATAACGTATTTTGTCGTTCATCATTTCACACCAACTGTTGGCTTCTTAATTTTCGCCAGCAGATCAAGAGCACGCGAGGCACCTGAAGCCGCACCGGGACTCGCGGTGGCCGTTTTTGCCGGACGACTGAACGTACTGGTCTTTGTTTTGGTTTCTGTCCCTGCAGCTCCAACCTCTTTATGATAGACCAGGGCATTCTTGAAATAGACGAGTTTGAATGCCTTGGAAAGGCCGTGAAGCGTCTCGGAATGGCCTATATAGTAGTATCCACCAGGCTTGAGAGCATTAAAGAACCCTCTGACGAGTTGTTTCTTCACTTCCTCTGAGAAGTAGATCATCACATTGCGACAGAAGATCACATCCATGTTATTCATCATGGCCATCTTCCGCGTGTCGTTCAAGTTCAAATGAGAGAACTTGACCAGGGATTTCACCTCAGGCTTGATCTGATACAGATCTCCGTTCTTGGTGTAGTACTTGTTGAGCATGTCCGGACTGACGTTCCTCAGAGTAATGCCTGCGTACTCACCGCGGCGAGCTTTCTGGAGCACGGCCTCAGATATATCACTGGCGATAATCTCCGTTTTCCATCCCGTCAGACCCTTCAGTTTCTCCAGGATCATCATTCCCAAGGTGTACGGTTCTTCACCAGTGGAACATCCAGCGGACCAGATCTTCAGACTCCTGGATTTGCCCGCTTTCTGCTTTTCCTCAATCATTTTGAGGAGAACTTCGTCGGAAAAACTCTTCAACTGAGGCTCGTTCCTGAAGAAGCTGGTTTCGTTCGTCGTGATCAGAGTCATCAGGTGATTGAACTCTTTGAGTGACGTATCATACTTGACATGGTAGAAATAGTCACGGACAGTCTTCATATCAAGCTCGGCCATCCGTTTCTGTAGCCGGTTCTTGACCAGGTACATCTTGTTTTCAGCGAAGTAGATGCCACTCTTCTCGTGAACGTAGTCCCGAAAGGTCGTGAAATCTTCTACTGACATTTCGAGATCGGATTCAAAACCTGTTGCCATGCTAACACCCTATTGTTGTCATACTGTCCAAGTCACTGCAGCTTACGCTTCTTGTTCCGTGAGCTTGGCCTCAATCAGCTTGTGGAGTTGATTGATGTTAAACGGCTTTATGATGTAGTCCGCTACCTGGTTTCTCAACGCAGAGACTGCCGTATCCACCGACGGGTAACCCGTCATCAGAATCACCGGAAGGTCCGGATGAGTTTCCTTGACCCTGCTGGAAAGCGCCAGCCCATCCATCTCCGGCATTTTGATATCTGACAACAGAATATCTATCTTCCGGTCATGCAGGATATCCAGCGCTTTTTCTCCATTCTCTGCAACAGCAATGTTCCAACCCTGACCTGAGAAAAAGTCGTAGAGCAGATCCCGAATTAGCAATTCGTCATCGACCACCAGTATTGACGGTTTGTCCTTCACTCGTTGCTCCCGATTCTGGATACAGCCTTCTGAGCAGCCTTTGCCAGATCCTGATTATTGTCCCTCGTAAGTTCAGTCAGCATCGGCAAGGCGCTCTTACTGCCCATCTGTGCCAGAGCTTTTGTTGCGGCAATCTTTATCACGTCCATCTCGTCATTGAGATAGGGGATAATGGAATCTGCAAACTCAGCCTGTCCCATATCGCCGATCACTGTCATAGCGTGATACCTGACCCAAACGTCATCGTCATCGAGCAGGAATCGGATATCGTTAATGGCTTCGGCACCCCTCATCGACGCCAGGGCACTGACCGCAACCTTGCGAACACCGCTGTTCTCGTCGTTGAGAGCCACAACAATCGGTCCAAGATCGCCGGCATTGCCAATACGGGTGAGAGATGCAATGGCCGACTTACGAACAGCAGGATCCGGATGATTAATCGCCTTGAGTAGCGGCTCAACTACATCCTGTTCTCCGATCCACCCCAGAGCCGTCACAGCCAACCGCTGCCTTTCAGCATCTTCGTGATACAAATCGGCAGTAAACTTGGACACAACTCTGGCATCACCAATGATAACCAGGGCACCTACGGTAGCTTCCCGGACATCTGAATACTTATCGTCCAAACCCTTGAAGATGAACTCAACGTCCTCATCCGAGCACAGCCAACCCAATGCAGAGAAAGCCGCTGCCCGAACGTGTCCGTTGGGATCTTCAGCAAGACGCTTCAGATCTCCGACAGCTCCCTGATATCCGGAAACACCGAGAATGTGCGCAACCTTCTGCCTTACTTCGGCATCTTCGTCGTGCGTGAACTGCACAAGTTCCTTCCCGATTTCCTCATCTGCGTACTGTTTGACAACTTCGAGGAGTTTGAGTTTCAGCGACTTTGAAGCATTCAGCAGTTTCGCTACAATCGGTTTAGCGGTTACCTGCCCAACATCACCGAGGACTTCGGTGATACGTTCCAGACGCTCGTCATCCACATAGTCCATCACGTCAAGCAGACCATTAACGACGTTGTTCCCGAACCAATGTCCCAGCCGAGATAGCGTAAACTCAGTGATTGCCTGATTGCCACTCTTGATACCGTCAAACAGGAATTCTGAGAATTCATCGAGAGGTAAATCAATGTTGATCTTGCCACCTTGCTGAACGCTGATCTCGATGATGGCAGACAGGGCTGCTTCAGCCTGAGAACGATCCTGTGATTTCAGCAACTCTGAGAGCTGTTGCACCGACTCAGGGAAACCGATCTTGCCGATAGCCTCACAGGCTACGTAAAACACGATTGGATCGTCGCTATCAAGATAAGTGTAAAGATGTTCGAGTGCCGAAGAATGACCGATCTTGCCAAGAGCTTCCAGGGCGGACAGTCGGACGTCATCAACCTTACTTGCAATCGCTATCAGCGGCTCGACAGAGTCCGGTTTACCGATTTCACCAAGAGCTTCTGCTGCTGAACAGACAACATTACCATTCTCGTCGTACAACCTCTTATTCAGCGCCTCAAGTGCCTGATCGTCTCCGATCAACCCAAGGACATCACAGATGAACTTGCGTACGTCGTGATCGTCGCATTCGATATACTCTGCCAATGCCGGAACAGCTTCCGCACCGATCTTTACCAGAACTTCCGAAGCCAGGTTTCGTGTGCCTATGTCATCGTTCGCCAGAAATCTTATCAGGAGTTGCGATGCTACCTGCCCTTTTTTACCGGCGAGCTGATTGGCTGCCAACTCACGGATTCCCAGGTCCGGATCTTCCATCGCCAGAACCAGTCCGGCGACAGCCTCGTCTTCAGTGAAGCTGCCCAGTTGCTTGACTGCTTCCTCTCTCTCGAAAAAGTCCGGCGACTGGAGTCTTGCAAGCAATTCTCCTATCTGTTCTTCCACGTTGCTCATGTGGAACACCCTCCTTAAGAGCGTTTGTTTTCCTATTTTGCCGCCACTGTCTGGAAGGAGCCAAGCGCTTCTTCCTCTGTAACATAAATCTCAAAAATGTGAGAGAGTTGTGTAATCTCAAATATCTCCTGTACATAGCTGGCAAGGTTCGACAGTGTCAGCCTCCCCTTACGAAGTCTGATCTCCTTCATGATAGACACCAGCGCTCCAAGGCCAGAGCTGTTGATGAACTCAACTTCCGTCAGATTCAGGTGGATCGACGTGGCGTTTTTCTCGAAGTACTTCTTGAGGTTCTCCTTCAAGGTTGCGCCACTTGCCAGGTCCAGCCGACCACTGAGTGCAAAAACAACCACATTCCCTTCTTCACGACTTTTGATCTCCATTTCGTCCTCCCGAGAAATCAACTATTGCAAACTATATTTTCTCTGTTTCTATCGAAGGAAATCGATACTTTCAGCCCACCACTGTTGGTGTTGTCAAAACTAACCTTCGACGCATAATGCTGTATCAAATCTATTCCGCGACCACCTTCCGACATTGTATTTGCCGGCCTTCTGGTCTTGATGCGTTCAATCCCCCCTGTTCCTTCGTCGGTAATATCGGCAACCACGGAGGATTTGTTTACTTCCAACTCCACATTAATGATCTTACCGGAATCACGCCGGTTCCCATGTACCATTGCATTGGTGAAAGCTTCGGATACAGCCACACAAATGCGATTGAAAAGCGCCTCTTGCACTTCGTGCTCTCTCAATACAGTGATCAGGTCATCAAGCATCAGGTCCGGAGATTCCGGTACCGACCGGTATGTGAAATGGTAGGTGGTCATCCTACTCGACCTTGATCTGCATTATGGTGAAATCATCGTGAGTATCTTCCGACGCTCCCTGGGCAAACCGATCAACCCACTCCTTAACCTTATGGCAGAACTCCTTGGGTGGCAGTCCGATTTCCGCAGTTAGAACCTGCTCTGCCCGTTCTCGCCCGAACAGGTTGTCATCAGAGTCCATTGCTTCAGTCAAGCCGTCCGTATATAGGAACAAGCGATCGCCGGCAGCAATATCTCTTACGCCCTGCTTGTACTGGATGCCCGAGAATTGGCCAAGAATCGGTCCGCCTTCGGCAAGCTCTTCAACCTTCCGCTCCTGGTCATCCCAGAATAGACCAGGCATATGGCCAGCGTTGCACCAGGTCAACTTGCGTTGTTCCAAATCGAAACAGCAGAAGAAAAGCGTGACGAACATCTCTCGTTCACGGATAATCTGTTCAGCCACCAGTTCATTTACTTTGATGGCAAGTTCAGATACACTGATAGACCGTTGGCCTTCCAGGGTCGTTTTGATTACTGCAGAAGTAGCGGACATTACCAGTGCCGCCGGGACGCCCTTGTTGGAGACATCGCCGATAATCACCATGAGTCGCTGATCGTCCAGCTTGATGACCTCATAGAAATCGCCACCGACTTCGCGCGCAGGGAAATAGATAGCACCAATTTCGACGCCCTCAATGCTGTCAATATCCTGCGGCAGAATCGTTTCCTGGATCTGCTTGGCAATAGCCATCTCCTGCTGAATTTTCTGTTGAGCCAGCTTATCCTTGACAAGAGCCGCATTTTCCACAGCAACTGCGACGAAATTCAGAAGTAAGAGGAGATTCTCCTTGTCCCCCTCAGTAAAATCACCAGTGGAGGTTTTGTTGATCATCACCATAACGCCGAGCCCCCGCTCTCTCGTACGGATAGGGCTGGCCATAACGGTGTTCAGTACTATACCCTCTTCGGATTTGATGCCAAGGTCGGCAAGAATGATTGTCTCCTGCCTTTCGTGACAGTATGTGACCAGGTCAAGCCCATCCTCGTACTTTAGCGATTTGACGAAATCAGCACCGACCCCCCAGGTAACCTTGGGCTTGAGTTCGCCCTCTTCCTCGATCATGACCAAGCCAACTTCACCATCGACCAGGCGTAGCGCCATGTCCATAGTAACCGAAAGCACGGCGTCAATATCAAGGATCGAAGTCACCACCGTGCCCATTGTGGACAAATCACTTAGCAAGGCCTGCTGTACAGCCAATTCAGCTTCCAGCGTATCAATCTCAGTAGTTTTCTCCAAGTATGCCATCTCAGTAAGTATCGGCATTCCCGGCACACAGTTGACCCCCGGAGACAAAAATGACCACATTGAAATGGGATAGTGAATTTTGTCTGGAGGAAGTTACTTGCGGCGGCATTTCAGCCGTATCGGCGTGCCCTCAAAACCGAACTCGGCCCTGAGTTGATTGGCGAGATAGCTGATGTATGTCCTGTCAACGAACTGGGGACGGTTCGTAAAGAAAATGAAAGTCGGTGGTGCGACCTCTGTTTGAGTAACGTACTTGAAATGGATATACTTGCCTTGCTTGGCGGGGGGTTTCCTTCGGTCAAACGCTTTCTGTAAGAACTCATTCAATCTGGAAGTTGTGATCCGCCGATGGTGTTCGGCGTGAACCTGATCGACAAGGGACATCACTTTGGACAGACGTTGCCCCGTGAGCGCTGAGATATAAATGATTGGCAGAAACGCATACTTGGCGATCTGCTTCTTGATCTGCCGCGTAAACTGTTCTGACGTGTTTGTGTCTTTCTCGATCAAATCCCACTTGTTGACAGCCAGCACCGCGGCTCGACGGGCTTCCATAACCTCTGTCAGCACGCGCTGATCCTGAGCTGTCAGGCCATCTGCAGCATCGATCAGCACTATTGCTACTTCGCAGCTCTCTATCGCCCTGATGACGCGC
>QNAF01000043.1 GCA_003641405.1 Candidatus Zixiibacteriota bacterium
ATGGTGTGCTGGCTCTTGATAATGTATCGTTCGCCGTACAGCCGGGACAGGTTTTCGCCATGCTCGGCGGCAACGGTGCCGGTAAAACAACAGCTATCAACCTCTTTCTGAATCTACTTGAGCCTACTGCCGGTGAAGCCAGAGTCAACGGCATTGCCTCACACAAGGAACCGCTGAAGGCCAAGGGACAGGTAGCGTTTGTCTCGGAAAACGTCATGTTATATCCGAACTTCACGGCCATTCAGAACCTGGACTTCTTCTCCCGCATAGGTGGCAAAAATGACTACTCCCGGGACGACTACCGGCAAGTGCTTAATCGCGTTGGTCTGGCTGAAGAATTCCACGCTAAGCGCTTGAAGGGGTTTTCGAAGGGAATGAGGCAGAAGTGTGGCATTGCCATCGCGATACTCAAGGATGCACCATCCATTCTGCTTGACGAGCCAACCGCCGGGCTGGACCCCAAAGCCGGATACGACTTTCTGAAGCTTCTGGATTCTCTTCGTACTGAAGGTAAGGCGATTCTCATGTCTACGCATGACATCTTCAGGGCAAAAGAAGTCGCTGACGTGGTGGCCATTATGAGCAAGGGACGGATCATAATGCAGAAGAAGGTCTCAGGTCTGGAAGGCCAGAACCTGGAAGACCTCTATATGCGATACATGGCTGGACATAACGGCACTGCTGCCGTTCTGCCGGAGACGAGCGATGTTGAAAACAGTAATTGAGAAAGAAATCCGCGACTTGATAGGATCAACCAAGTTCGCGATCACATTCGGAGCGTGTGCCTTTCTGATTATCGCTGCCTTCTGGGGTGGTGCAGCGCGTTACGGTCTTCACCAGTCACATTACGAGGCATCGCGTACTCAGAACCTGCGCCAACTTGAAGGTATGACCGACTGGACCGCGGTCGGGTCCACCAACATTTTTCTCCCGCCGCAACCACTGTCAACGTTAGTGTCGGGCGTATCCAACGACATCGGACGCACCACGCTCGTGACCGGGCGCGGCGAGACGTCTGCAATGGACAGCCGGTTCAACGAGGACCCAATCTATGCTGTGTTCAGGTTTCTTGATATCGAGTTTCTGTTTCAGGTGATTCTCTCACTGTTCGCAATTTTGCTCGGATACGATGCCATTAGCGGTGAGAAGGAACGCGGAACACTCCGACTTACGTTTGCCAACGCGGTTCCTCGGCATACGTACCTGCTCGGTAAGATGACGGGATCATTCATAGTCCTGGGGGTTTCGCTCCTCAGTGCGGTAGCTATAGGCTCTTTGCTGTTGCCTCTGATGGGAGTGCCTCTTGCAGGAGAAGATTGGGGACGCCTGGCGCTCATTGTGCTGACTGGGTTGTTATATTTCGGGGTCTTTCTTACTCTGTCCGTTTTTGTCTCAGCCATGACACAGCGATCGTCGAGTTCCTTTCTCTGGCTGCTGGTTATCTGGATTGTGTCTGTTCTCGTGATACCGCGTGTCTCAGTGCTAATGGCGGGACGTGCGGTCGAAGTGCCATCAGTTGACGAAATGGCTTCCCAGAAAGCAAGATTAAGTTCTCAACTCCGTGACGAATTCATTGACGGCCTTGGTCACTTCTCGACCGAGGGCCGGGATATCACCGGTGATCCTACACGCTTCCTGATGACATTTATGGATTCTCTGACCGACGTGCGTGAAACCAAGATGCAGGAATTCGCGGGCAGGTTGAACGAAGACAGATTCAACCGTCAGAGAGAACAACAGAAGCTCGCCTTCGGCCTGGCCCGTATCTCACCTGCCGCTTCCCTCTCGCTGGCAATATCCCGGCTGTCGAGGACATCGACAGAGCTAAAGAACCGTTTCTTCGAAGAGTCCATGACCTACAAGGAATCGTTTGGCCAATTCATGAAGGAAAAGACCGGCTCCAACGCCGGTGGGTCCATGCGCATAATAACAGTGGGGGGGCCTTCCGAGAATGCTGAAGAACCAAAAGCGATTGACCCTTCCGAGCTGCCGGTCTTTCGATTCGCCGGTGCCAGCCTTACAGAGGCAGTCAATGAGTCTGCGGTGGACATGGGGATACTCGTGTTTTTCAATCTCCTGTTCTTCGCCGGTGCCTTCGCGGCCTTTGTCAGATACGACGTAAGATAGCAACCAGTACTGGAGAGCATAGCATGCTTGCGACACTAATACAGAAAGAGCTAAGAGCGATAATACTGAGCCCTAAGTTTTTTGGCTCCTTCGCGATCTGCTCCATCCTGATACTGCTGAGTGTATTCACGGGCATTCAGGAATACAAAGCCTCTCAAAAGCAGTACGATGCCGCTACTAATCTTGTAAATGAAGAACTGCTCGTCGCAACATCATGGGGCAACCTTGACACCAAAGCCTACCGCGCTCCTGATCCGATGCAGGTATTCGTCTCCGGATTGAGCTATGATGTCGGTCGCTGGTCAAATATCTCTCCTGAGACGGGAGTTAAACTGCGGCATAGCGCCTATTCCGATGATCCGATATTCGCGGTTTTTCGTTTTGTCGATTTTGCTTTCATTGTGATGTTCGTTCTGTCGCTGATAGCGATCCAATTCACTTACGATGCCGTGAACGGCGAGCGCGAATCAGGAACCCTGCGCCTTGTCTTTTCAAATGCCGTACCGCGCGCCAAGTATCTCCTGGCCAAGTGCGTGGGATCCTGGCTTGGTCTTGCTGTCCCGTTAGGTGTTCCCATACTTCTTGGCCTTCTTCTGGTGCTCGTGATGGGAGTGCCCCTGAGTGTCGGCCACTGGGCAAAGATTGCAACTTTGCTCGCGTTGTCTTTGCTCCTGTTTACATTCTTTGTTTTCCTCGGGGTCCTCATTTCCACCCTGACCAGGCGGTCATCGGTCTCGTTCCTGGTAGCTATCCTTGTCTGGGTATTATTCGTTATGATCATCCCCCGTGCCGGTGTCATGGCCGCCGGCGGGATGGTGAATGTCCCACGCGTGGCTGAGGTAGAAGCACAACGAGAAGGATTCGCAAACGAGAGATGGGACAAGTTCTACGCCGATATGATCAAGGTGTGGGAGAACTCATGCAGTATCTCAGCGGAAGGACGCTGGCAAAGCATGAAGGCTGAAGACTCTGCTCGCAAAGCCATTGAACAAGAGATCGAGGAATTTGACGCTCGACTTCAAGAGGATCTCCAGCAGAGAAGAACCCGCCAGGAGGATCTTGCATGGACGCTGGCACGGTTTTCACCCGCAGCTGCATACCAGCTCGCTGCCATGTCGCTCGCGGAGACAGACACACAGAACAAAACTCAATACGAAGATGCTATGAGCACCTACCGCGAGCAATTCAGCCAAGTGGTAGAACAGAAAAGAGCGGAGAGTGGTGATGAGTTGGGTATTTCTATCGGCATGTCGATGACGCCTGACGGCAAACAAGAGATTGCCGTGGGGTCATCGCGAGATCTCGGCGCTCTCGACGTAAGTGATCTGCCACGCTTTGAGCCACCCAAACAGACCTATGCCGAGACCGCAGCACCGACAGTTGTTGATTTCGGACTGATAATGCTCTCGATCTTGATAACATTTGCCGGAGCGTTTGTAGCCTTCCTGAGGTACGACGTGCGATAGCGAAAAGCAACTAGCCTACCCTGAGGGGGGGGTGCTGAAAAACCCTGTGTCCGGCAGATGTGGATATGTGCCGCGCACAAAATACCATACCTGAGAGTGGGGGCAGCTTACTTGTATGCTGCCTCCCCCCTCCCCAGAGTACAGACGCTGCTGCTTTCAACAACTATTCGTCAACCAACCATCCATCACGCAGTTTGATCAGTCGACTTGCGTAGGAGGCGTTAACTTCCGAATGCGTGGCCTGAATGATAGTCGTGCCTTCCTCGTTCAGAGTCTTGAATACCTCCATGATCTCCCTGCCTTGCTCGGAATGGAGATTCCCGGTAGGCTCGTCTGCCAGAAGTAGTTTGGGCGATGAGATAAGGGCCCGCGCGACGCCAACCAGCTGCTGCTGTCCGCCGGAGAGTTGATTGGGGAAAAGATCTTTCTTACCGACAATCTGGAACTTGTCGAGGGTGTCACACACCATGCTCTTGCGCTGGGCGCTCTTGATCTTCTTGTACAGAAGCGGTGTTTCCAGGTTTTCGTAAACCGTCAGTTCATCAATCAAGTGGTAGCTCTGGAAGACAAATCCGATATGTTCGCGATACAGAAGGGATCGCTTTTTGTCATTGAGCGAATGTACCGGATCGCCATAGAACATGTACTCCCCCTCCGAGGCGGTATCAAGCATGCCGATGATGTTAAGCAGCGTTGACTTGCCGGCACCACTTGGCCCCATGATGGAGACAAACTCACCGGGTTGAATGTCGATATTAAGATGACGCAACACGTATGTGTTGACTCCGTTCGACTTATAGGCCTTGGTAATATCCTTAAGCTCAATCATACAAACTCCTATGATACATTTCTCAACCTTAGTATAGTTTGAACACGCCGGGAGAAAACAGTCTACTCATACTTCAATGCCTCCACCGGGTTGGCGCGTGCGGCTCTTGTCACTTGCATGCCTACAGACAGAAGCACCACTGTTGCTGCCAACAGGCTCGTTGCGGCAAACAATCCCCAACCTATCTCGGTGCGATAAGGCAAGGTACTCAACCAGTCGTTACCCAGGTAGTAGGCCAGCGGGCACCCGATGACCAGAGATATTGCCACCAGCCTCATGAACTCTGATAAAAACAGCCTCATAATTCCAGGGACAGTAGCACCAAGCGTCTTGCGAATGCCTACTTCTTTTCGGCGACGCTCTGCCAGGAACGAGATCAGACCAAAGAGACCCAGACCGGCTATGAAGGCGACTAATAAAGCCGCCAAGTCGACGATTCCCAGCATCCTGAGAAGACCCGACTGTGCATTGATGAAACGATTCTCCAGAAATGAGTAAGCAAAGGAACCAGTCGGCGACACTTCACGAAAAGCCGTTTCAATAGCAGCGATTGTTTCGCCCTGGTTGGTTGGCGCTATCTTAATATAGATACTGCTAATCATTGGCTCGAGAATCAGGATAAGTGGCTTGATAGTCTCGTCCAAAGGCTCCAAATGGAAGTTTTTTACCACTCCGATGATTGTCCTGTCTCTGCCCCAGTATGAAAACCGCTTGCCGATGGGGTCATCGATACCCATCAGCTGTACGGCCTCTTCGTTCAGGACGATACCATCGCTAGCGTCAGTCGCGTACTCCTCTGAATAGAATCGCCCCTGGGCCATCTTGATATCGAGAACTCGGTCATAGTCATAGCCAACCCAATCGAAGTGCAGCGCGATCCGGGTGGCCGGATCGCGACCGTCAAAGTCCCAGTTGTTCCCGATAGTGCTGTTTATGTGCACGACGTTTTGCCCGGATGTTGTAACGGCAAGTATGCCCGGGTGTTCCAACAGTCTTCGCTTGAAGAAGTCATATGACTTCTCTACATCAGTGGTAGCCGGTAGCCTGACAACGTTCTCCTTGTCCAAGCCGATATCCTTGGTCACAATGTAGTTAAGTTGTTGATGCATCAGGGCAGCCAGCAAGAGGAATGCAACCGAGATCGTGAACTGAGCTACAACCAGGGTTTGTCGCAACCGCCGATCTGTGCGACCGGTAACATGCTGGCCCCGGACAGTGCCAGCCGGCAACGTGGACGCCATCGAAACGGCCGGAAACATCCCAGCCAGCAACCCCGTTACCGTGACCCAGAGAAGTAACATGCCACCTAGTTCAATTACGAAGGATCCCACCTGGAGATTCTTCTGCACAAACCCGTTGAATGCCGGCAAGACCAATTCCACAATCAGCAGAGCAATGAACATTGCCAACAAGGAGACCATAGTTGTTTCCACAAGGACCTGGCGGACAATCTGGCCTTGACTAGCCCCCATGACTTTTCGGATACCGGCTTCCCGGCTGCGGTGGTTTACGCGAGCTGTAGTCAGCATCACGAAATTCATACCGGAGACAAAAAGCAAACAGAGGGCGATTATCGATACTACCAGCACCCTGCCTATGCTCCCACTGCTGCCATCTACACCATAAAGGCGCAATTCCGGAAAAGGAAAAGTGTGATATTGGGTGAAGTTATTTTCCGATCCGTATCGCTCGTTGTAGAAGTCGTGGCAGAAACTGCTGACCCGCTCGTTCACTTCCGCCCCAGAGATTCCCGGTGACATCAGCAGTAAAGTGAAATAGTCGCTTCCAGCCCACTTTCTCGGATCTTCTCCGACTTCTTCCAGCAAATCAAAGGGGGCAAGGACTCCAAAACGTATCGAGGAACTGGGGGGAATCCTCTTCACGACTCCGGTGACCATAACGCTGATGTCCCCATTCAAGGTCATCGTCTTTCCCATTGGGTCCTCGTCACCAAAGTACTTGGCTGCTGCTGATTCCGTCAGCACAACCGTACGAGGCGATCGCAGAGCCGAGGCCGGGTCCCCTATCAGCATCGAAAAGGAAAGGACCGTTAGAATGGACGAATCGGCGAAGAGAATGGACTCCCCGTGGCTTTCTTCACCGGAAGAAAGCGTGTGCCCCCGGTCAACCAGCCGAATGTAGTCTTCAACCCCAGGAATGCTCTCTTTGAGAAGAGGAGCCAGTGGCGCCTGGGTCGCCGCCACCGTTTGCTGACCGGTTGCCAGAGCATTGTGCCAGGAAACTACCGCCAGACGGTCCAGATTGTCGTGGAATTTGTCGTAACTTACTTCATCTACGACCCACAGCGTCAGCAGAACGAAACAGACCATCCCAATGACCAGCCCGGCAGTGGTAATAGCAAAGTATCCTTTGTTCCTCAGAATGTTCCTGATGGCGATTGTAAGGTAGTTTCTGATCATGATTGCTCTCCTATGATGCCACGTAGTCTTCCCTATTCATATCTCAACGCCTTCGCCGGGTTGGCCAGGGCAGCCCTGATGGCCTGACCTGCAGCATTGATAAAGGTGTAGGGTTTGTGCCGGACGATGTTCCGAACCGCAACTCTCAGGTAATTCCTAAGCATGGCTGCGCTTGGACCGTATGTCCTCAGTCACCACCTGACCGTCGAACAGGTTGATGGTGCGACGGGCAAAAGAGGCGTAGTCAGGGGAATGTGTAACCATCACGATCGTCGTACCCGCTTCGTTCAAACCGGACAAAATGCCCATAACTTCATCGCCGTGTGAAGAGTCGAGGTTACCTGTTGGCTCATCGGCAAGGATGAGCTTTGGTTCGGCCACCACAGCCCTTGCCACCGCCACACGCTGCTGCTGACCACCGGAGAGTTGCTGCGGAAAGTGGTTCTTGCGCGGGACCATCTCCATCTTCTCCATCACTTCGTGTACTCGAAGTTTCCGTTTGGCCGAGGGTGTCTTGAGATACAACAGAGGCAGTTCTATGTTCTCGTAGACAGTTAGTTCATCGATGAGATTGAAGCTTTGGAACACGAATCCGATGTTGTTCTTCCGAAGTCCGGCCCGCTGCCGCTCGGTGTGCCTGGATACCTCCGTGTCAAGAAGGTGATACTCTCCCCCGCTGGGGTTGTCCAGAAGCCCCAGGATGTTCAGAAGCGTCGATTTGCCACAGCCGGAGGGGCCCATGATAGCAACGAATTCGCCTTCGCCAATATCAATGTTAACCCTGTTCAGAGCTGTGGTTTCCACATCTTCGGTTGTATACAGTTTCTTGAGATTCACTGTTTTGATCATATCAACTCTCCTGTAAAATTAACCGGGAACTGTGACTTCCCTTCTTTACGCGAAAAATCATACTACTGTTTCAATATCAACTGATCGACATCTCCAAAGTTATCATACGATGACGTAATCACTCGTTCACCTGGGTCCAGACCACTCAGCACTTCGTAGCGTAGTGGATTCTGCCGTCCGAGTTGGATCTCTCGTTTCCTGGCAACATCGCCTGACTCATCGACAACGAACACCCAGCGCCCCCCGGTCTTCTGGTAGAAACCTCCGGAAGCCAGGAGCACTGCTTCAGTGAGATCACCCAGTTCCAAGCGGATACGGAGTGTCTGCCCGCGCCGGATCCCCTCAGGTGCGGCATCGCTGAACTCCATATCCACTTCGAATCTCCCGTTAATGACTTCAGGGTACACTTTGCTGATGCTTAACTGGTAAGGATCATCCGAATACGTACATTCACCCTTCTGGCCGATATTGATCCGGGTGATGTAATGTTCATCAACTCCGACACGAACCTTAAAACCATCCAACACGTCTACCTGACCCAGACGCTCACCACGCATCTTCGATTCGCCCACATTAGCGTTAAGTGATGTCAGATGTCCGGAAACCGGTGCTTTGATAACGAGGTTGTCCAGGTTCTGACGCACAATCTCCAGGTTGGCTTCGATCCGCTCCACCGAAGCTTCAAGCTGCGTGATCTGCGTCTCACGGTAGATTGAATCCTGTTCGCGCGCTTGCAGTGTAAGTTCCCGCTTGGCGTTCAGGTACTCAAACTCATCTCGAGATTCTTCGAACTCCTGGTTCGAAACTGAGAGATTCCTGGCCATCAAGTCAACATTGAGTTCGTAGACTCGCCGCTGTCTGGCTATACGATTTTCAAGATCCAAAAGCTGGCCGCGCGTGGTCAGTCGATCACGGGCCATTGTCAGCCGAGTATTACGCAGGTTATTGCTCTGCTGAAACAATTCCGCTTCTCGATACATGATATCAAGAAGCAGGTTGGTGTTGGCCAGCTTTAGGATTTTGTCACCTTTGTTGACGAAGCTGCCGGCTTCAAGAAAGACCGTATCCACACGGCCTCCTTCGACTGCATCCAGGTAATGGGTCTTGATTGGAATCACCGAGCCGGTAACCGGAATGAACTCCTGGAATTCGCCTTTTTCCACAGTCGATATCGTCAGACGCTCAGCCTGAACGTTAAGTCTGGAACTGTGATCTCCGAACATGATATTGTAGAGCACAATCACTACAAACAGTCCGGCGACAGACACATATGCAATTCTTCTGGGGGGCCATTTCCTTTTCTTGAGCTGACGATCCATATTCATTATTCTCATACAGTTGCAGTCTTGTAGCCAAACAGACTCAAATAATGTGCCAGTCGCGGCAACTTCCTGCTGCACAAAACGTTAACCAATGCGGGAGGGGTCGGTAGTGTCCGCTGACGTGACACCAGGTGTTCGCATGCGGACGATCTGCGAGCAGAACGCTGTATTGCTCAAAGCTGAGATGCGTGTAATTTGTTGACCCATGACCAGTTTGAGTATTGTTAAGGCAGTAGGAATGTCTACGGAACGGAATATGCTTGTCATGACCTTGAAGGATAGCGACATGAAAGTGCGTCGTCATCACACTCAAGGAGGCAGGCTTGAAAAACAACGAAACGTCCAGCCCAAAACCTGGTCGGAATGAAATGACTAAACGAACCGGTAGAATTCTAATAGTTGACGACGACAAAGACGTGCTTCAGGCGGCACGGCTCTTTCTCAAACAGCACGTTGCAGTAATCCAGACCGAGACTGACCCGGAAGCTCTTCCCTCCCTCGTACGTAAAGGGGATTTCGATATCATTCTGCTGGATATGAATTTCACCAAGGATGTAACCAGCGGGGCTGAGGGGATTGCCTGGCTGGATCGAACTCTGAAGATCAATCCGTCGGCGATTGTCGTGATGATAACCGCCTATGCGGATGTAGACATGGCGGTGCGAGCGATCAAGCGAGGTGCCACCGATTTCATTGGAAAGCCCTGGCAAAACGAGAAACTTCTTGCCACCGTTCTGTCGGCGCTGGCATTGAGTCGTTCACAAAGGGAGGTGGTCAGCCTTCGGACTCGCCAGCAGCAGTTAAACCAGGCACTGGTGCAGCCAACCGATGATTTCATTGGTGTATGCGACGCCATGCAGCGTGTTTTTCAGACTATCAGAAAAGTGGCGACCACCGACGCCAACGTGCTCATTCTGGGGGGAAATGGCACGGGCAAGGAGTTGGCGGCGCGGGCACTGCATCAGCAGTCGGCGCGCAGCGACCAGGTTTTTATCAAGGTCGATATGGGAGCTATCAGCGAAACTCTATTCGAGAGTGAGCTTTTCGGGCACAAGAAGGGTGCTTTCACCGATGCTCGTCAGGATCGTGCGGGTAGATTCGAGATCGCCTCAGGAGGAACGCTGTTCCTTGATGAAATAGGCAACCTGCCGCTGCCGTTACAGGTTAAGCTTCTGACCGCGCTGCAGAGTCACGAGGTCACACGGGTCGGCTCCAACACTTCCTGCCCCGTGGATATCAGGTTGATCTGCGCTTCAAATGTTCCCCTGGCCGAGATGGTGGCCAGCGGTACATTCCGCGAGGACCTTTTATACCGGATCAATACGGTTGAGCTTCAGATGCCCTCCCTGCGTGAACGTGTAGATGACATCAAGCCGCTTGCTGAACACTTTCTGGAAAAGTATTGCCGTAAGTATCGCCGGTCACCTAAGAAGATAGCGGCACCGGCACTGGCCAAACTCCAGCGGCACCACTGGCCTGGCAATGTGCGAGAACTCCAGCACGCCTTAGAACGAGCCGTCATCATGAATGACTCGCTTCTCCTGGGACCGGAGGATTTCATTCTGTCCACTGCTGACAGCATGCCTCAAACCGAACTGGGCAGTTACAATCTGGAGGAAGTGGAGAAGACAGTCATCCGCCTGGTGTTGGCCAAGAATGGCGGTAACATTAGTCGAGCTGCTGAGGAACTTGGCCTGACACGCGCTTCTCTCTACCGTCGCCTGGAGAGATATGGCTTATAGGCGCTTTCGTCTTGTGTGTCTTGTTCGAGTGGTCATCCTGGCGATCACAATTGGCGTTTTTTTTCTCCTGCTCCTGAACACGGACAAGTACGCCACCATTGTCATAGTTGGTCTGATCGCCCTGTATCAGGTCTATGCTCTCATCTCATTCGTCGAAACAACCAACCGCAACCTCAGGAGATTCCTGGAATCTATCGAATACTCCGATTTCTCACAGTCCTTCGCCGGAGGGATCGGGGGTGCATCCTTTGATGAACTGAATGCGGCGTTCGCAAAAGTCATTACGCAATTCCGCAACACACGGCTTGAGCGGGAAGAAAGCCTGCGCTACCTGCAGACGGTGGTACAGCACATAGGCGTGGGAATAATTGCCTATGGTGAGGACGGCCAGGTGGAGCTATTGAACACTGCCGCGAAGAGGTTGCTCGACATCTCATTCTTGAAACAGATCGACGACCTCGCTGCCGTAAGTCCCGCTCTGGCAGAGCGTGTACGAGCAATAGAGGCAGGCCAGCGAGACCTTTTGACCATACCTGTTGAGAGTAAATTCATGCAGCTTTCTCTTGCGGCCACGGAGTTGAGATTGCGTAAGAAGCGCTTGACACTGGTGACGTTTCAGGATATTGCCAATGAACTCAACCAGAAAGAGATGGAAGCCTGGCAGAACCTCATTCGTGTTCTCACCCACGAGATACGCAACTCGCTAACTCCCATCGCGTCTCTGGCCTCAACAGCCAGCCAGTTGCTTGCCAGGGATACCAAAGAGTTGCGCCAACTATCTGAAGAGGACCACACCGACATTCAGGACGCATTGCACACTATCCAGAAGCGAGCTACCGGACTTCATGAGTTCGTAGATACCTATCGCAAATTGACTCGCATTCCCAAGCCGGATTTCAGATTGTTTCCTGTCGAAGAACTCTTCGTTAGATTGAGAAAGCTGGTTGTCCCGCAGTTAACAGAGAAGGGTATCGAGTTTGAAAGCTCTGTCGAGCCGGAAGATCTCAAACTCGCCGCTGACTCGCACCTGATAGAGCAGGTATTGATCAACCTTGTGCTCAACTCAATTGATGCCTTAGCCGACGCAACCAATCCTCGCATCAGAGTATCCGCCGGCATCAACGATCATGGACGAGTTCTCATTAGAGTATCAGACAACGGTCACGGCATCATTGCAGATGCAATTGATAAGCTCTTTGTACCATTTTTCACCACCAAGAAGAGTGGAACCGGAATTGGACTGAGTCTGTCTCGTCAGATTATGCGACTGCACCGTGGAGAGTTAACAGCCCAGTCTGTACCCCACAAAGGAACGCAATTCACACTGCTTTTCTAATTTATCGATGCTGTTATCTCAGTGCAAATGCACCAGAGCGTTCTGTTGTCAATTAGCTTTCTCTTCGCAGAGCATCAACGGGATTTGTCCTTGCGGCCTGCCATGACTGTGTCGAAACCGTGAGCAACGCCATCACCAATACGGCCACACCTGACAGGATAAACGGCCAGTGATCGAGAGTCACCTTGTGAGCAAAGTTGTTCAGCCAGTTATCCATGAAATAGTATGCCACCGGCCAGGCGATGACCATGCCTATAGCTATCAGTTTCATGAAGTCGCTAAGGAGCATATTGACAATTCGCGCCGTTCCTGAACCGAGGACTTTCCGCACGGCGATCTCACGTCGTCGCTGTTGCGTGGCAAACGTGGCAAGCCCCAGCAATCCCATACAGGCGACTATGATCGCCAGACTTGAGAACACTCCAACCTCCGCGCCGAACTGTTTCTCGGTCTGGAACTGTGCTCCGAACGACTCGTCAAGAAACTCCATTCGGTAAGCTTCTCCGGGAAAGACTTCGTTGAACTTGGCCTCCAGATCGGCCAGGGCGCCATCGATGTTATTCTCTGGAATCTTCACCAGAACAAACCGTGCCCAGTCTTGCGCATACTCGATGACCATTGGCAAACAGACTTTTTTTGCGGATCCCCAGAGTATGTCATCAACAACGCCGATAATCTCAGCCCGGTCAGACTCGCCGTCCGGTTCGTCGCGGAAATCCAGAGTTCTTCCAATGGGACTATCCCAGCCAAGGTCACGCTGTAGCTGCTGCCATAGGGTTTCGTTGACCATGACCTCGAAGGCTTGATCTTCCGGCGGATCAGGCGCAAACGTACGTCCCTGCGTGATATTGACTCCAAGAGTGGCCACGAATCCTTCGTCTATCCATAGCTGGTCGGCGCCAATCCGGCTGTCAAAATCACTGCCCTCGGGAATGATCGGATGACGATACAATGACGATCCCGGTAATCGGTACACACAGCCGACCGAGAGCGCCGAGGGGACACTGAGCAACTCATTGCGAAAGAGACGG
>QNAF01000044.1 GCA_003641405.1 Candidatus Zixiibacteriota bacterium
CTTGACGGCTTCCGCATTCCCTTCTTTGAGGAACCGTCCGGCATTGGTGATAGCAACTTCGATTGAAGGCTGATACGACAGGAATGGCATGTCGGCCACGATCAGAGCTTTTCTGGTTCCTCGTGCAACAGCAGCCGTATGGCCTATCATGATATCCATGCTTATGGGAAGTGTGGAATCAAAACCGTGAATAACATTTGCGGCTGAGTCACCTACCAGCAGAATATCAATGCCCGCTTGATCAAGAAGTCCGGCAGTGAAGTAGTCGTATGCTGTCAGCACCGCGATCTTATCCCCGTTCGCCTTCATCCGTGAGATAGTTCTCACGGTGATCTTCTTTTTGTTATTAGTGACGGACATGATTATGTCTGGATCTGTGGCAGGTTGGCGGCAGGTACATAGTATTTCTTACCGGAAATCGGTTTTTCTATCTGCTCGATTATGTCCTCAAAATGCTCCGGGTTGTGAGCGAAATCAATATTGTCTGTTTTTACTACCAGCAAAGGAGTGTCGGAGTAGTGGAAAAAGAAGTAGTCGTACGCCTTGTTGAGCACTTCAACATACTCCGAATTGATCGTCTTTTCGAAAGGAAGGTTGCGATGGCTAATCCGTTCCAGGAGTACGGGAGTTGTTGCCTGCAGGTAGATGACGAGGTCGGGACGAGGAATGTCCCGCGACAGCGCCGGAGCAAGTTTGTTGTAGAGAGTCAGTTCACGTTCCGAAAGGTTGACCGAGGCGAATATGGAATCTTTGGCGAACAAGTAGTCAGTGACGATTCGCTGAGCAAACAAATCCCGTTCCATGAGTCGTTGCTGTTGTTGGAACCGAGATATCAGAAAATACAATTGACAGGAGAGAGCGTGGCGGGAACGATTCTTGTAAAAGTCCACCAGGAACGGATTCTCGAAAACCTCCTCACGTGTCAATTCGGCATCGAGACAATCAGCCAGCATTCCTGCAAAAGTTGTCTTACCGACTCCAATCACTCCTTCGACTGCGATGTAGTTGAGGTCAAACGGTTCTGGCGACATAATCTTTGTACAGTATCACTTCGGTTTGAGATTCATCGTTCAAGTACTCTGAAACCTGCTTGCCTGTACCGGGATGGATGAGATCGGGGTCAATCTGTAAGAGTGGAACCATGGCGAACGGTCTATTCAGGAGTTCCGAATGCGGGATTGTCAATCGTTCTGTTTCCATGGTACGGTCATCGAACAATAGTATATCGAGGTCTATTGTCCGGGGAGATTTTTTGCCCTTATCCGTCCTGCCAAGTTCTATTTCAATATTCTCAAGTGCAGAGAGCAACTCCCCCGGCGAATAATCGTAATCGGCCTTGATTACCTGGTTGAGAAATGAAGGATTCTCTCCCTGCATGTCCTGTGCTTCGGAGATATACACAGACGAGGCCGCAACAAGTTCAAGTCCTTCGATTCCCTCGATTCTCCCAAGTGCCTTTGCAAGGGACTTCTCGCGATCTCCAAGATTGGATCCCAGTAATATGTAAATGCCTTGAGTCATGATTTTCACTACTCGTTGTTGATATTAGTCCTGTCTGCAAGTTTCGAACTGTCAGTCTGGTACCGTGTAACTTCAATTTCAATATGCTTTGCCGGGCCTGCAATGGGTGGATGCAGCTTCCGAACTCTCAGAGTAACGGAGTAGACAGCGAACCTGTCAAGTAGCAACGTCGCCAGTTCGCTGGCAAGCCCTTCCACCAGAGCGTAAGCTTTGCCCTCGACGACATCCTTGATTGTGGCGTAGACTTCCGAGTAGTCAACCGTATCCGTCAATTGGTCGCTGTGACCGGCCCTGGCAATATCGACTTCAAGTTCACAATCGACCTCAAAGGCGTGTCCGGTTTCCTTCTCAGCGGCACTGACGCCGTGGTAGCCGTAAAACGATAGTCCGGTCAACCTGATGATATCTTTCATTTTTTGACTTTCGGTCTGAGAACACTCCGTTTTCCCACACGTTTTTCTGCTTCGGTGTAGACCTCCGGTCCGGTGAGTAGCGAGAACCGCAGGAAGCCAGCGCCATTTTCCCCAAAAGCTGTTCCGGGCACTGTTAGAATACGGTAACGTCGCAGCAGCAGGCGGGCAAGATTCACAGAAGATGACCGTTTCTCTGTCTTGGCCCATAGAAACGGAATTTCACCATAACCCATCGATTTCAGCCCTAGTAACTCCAGGAGCCCTTCGGCTTTGGCGGACGTCTTGGTGATCGTGTCACGAACCGGTGAGATAGATTCTTCGGGAGAGGGGCGTAATCCTTCCAGGGCAAGCTCCACAAAGAGCTTCGGAATATATGTGGGCATGAGGCGCGCCGCAGTTTTCAGTCCCCCTATCACATCCTTGCCGCCCACGGCGAATCCGAATGGAAGCGGCGGCAGACCAAGAAGATACGAGAAGGAGTACAGGTCAACTCCTACACGTCGGCCACCTTTGACGGAAAGAAGCGACACCGGTGCTCGCTTTGGGATACCTGCGTAGGCGGCGTCGTTTACGAGCAGCACGTTCTCACGTCCCGCCATCCAGGCCAGCTCGGTCATTTCCTTCTCGGTCAATTGAGCACCCGTAGGATTGTGCGGGGAGTTCAGGAAAAGCAATCGGGCGACTCGTCCCAGCCGAGTGCTGAGCCGGTCGTAAGAGGGCAACCATTCATTTCTGGCCGAAATGGCATAACCGATAGCTTCAGCGTCGCAAGCGGTTACTACCGTTCGGTACAGAGGTATGCCCAGGCCGGGTACAAACGCAACATCACCGGTATCAAGATAAGCCAGTGCCAGTTGATGCAGCAGTGCTGAGACTCTGCCTCCGATATGGATTTCGTTCACGCTGATCGTTTTGCAGCCATGTCGTTTGCTCAGCCAGACGGACAGTTCCTCTTTGAGGTGGTTGATCTGTTCGGCTGAAGCCGCCTTGAGGCTGTCAAGTCCGAGTTCCTGATCGTTGCTAAATGAAACCGGCCAGTCAAAAGATGCCAGGTCAATGATGCTGGCCCGACTTCGAAGAATCTGCTTGTCGCGGGTTTCAGCGAACGCAAGGAGGGAAGGCGGCATCTGGTAGAGCCGATTAGCCTTGTCCATGAGCACTTTCTTGATAAGCATGACATCTTACTCCCGTGCAGCGGCTCCGGGCCGGTTATCGAGGCGAAGGCGCATCTCTCTGAGCCGATCGTAATCAGCTTTCGGAATTCTCCCAGGCGTTCCGATCTGCTGTGCAAGATGAAAGATCTTCGCGAAGTGTTCAACTGTTTCAAGCCGATAATATGCTTCCGAAAGAGAGCGTCCTATTGTTAGAAGACCGTGGTTACCAAGAAGAAAGGCGTTGTGGTCGGCAATGAACGGTTCGAGTGAGTCAGGTACTTCCGGAGTTCCGGGGGCTGCGTACTTAGTCAATGCCACCGGGCCGACGAATGCAACGACTTCAGGGAGGATATCTTCGGGAAGCTCAACACCACTGACAGCGAAGGCGGTTGCGTATGGCGGGTGAGCGTGGACACAGGCGGTGATTTCCGGACGCCGGTGATAGACAAGCAGATGCATGGCCAGTTCCGATGATGCTTCGTAACGGCCTTTGAGCCGGTTGCCTTCGTAATCGACTTCTACCAGGTCATTGGGCGATAACTGCTCCAGTGGCAGGCCGGAAGGAGTAACTATAATCTCGTTGTGATCAAGACGCACCGAGATGTTGCCGTCACTTCCCGCTACCATCTGCCTTTCAGCCAGTCTCTGGCCGATGTTCAGCAGGTGCTCCGGTATGGTAATCTTAGGGTCCATAGCGATACGACAAGGTAGCCGGATGAGGGGATGAAGTCAACAGGACCGGGGGGGGCAAGTGGACCAGAAACAGGCTCTGGCAATTTGTTGAAAAACTGATAGATTGTGGGCGGTGTACGTCCTCGTGCGCCGCCTCGTGCCGAGCTATCGGCAGACGAGGAGAGGTTGTCCCAAAAGATTGTATTTGGATGTTTCGGCGGGACAAGACCCGACACAACGCTGCCATAGGGTTTATCAACAATTCCGGTGCGACGGAACAAGATAAAGCTGCATCTTCTTGCCGGGCTGTGCGTAAAAAGAAGTGAGAAATTTATTTTGGGGTCTGTCAATGAAACATATTGACAAAACTCACCAAAAGGCCTATAATGATAGGCTAACCTTGTTGGTGATGAAGTTGAGAAGTTCGAGATTTTTCTCACATATTGAGAACCGCAGGGGGGTACGTCTGTTCAGTTTTGGAGCTGTTGCTGTTGCCTGCACGATTTTCGGTATACTGATAGCTTCAAATGTGGATCTGACACCGGAATCAAACGCGCAGATCTCCACGAATATTGGTCAGACCGGACTATTCCCGGTTGTAGGGCATGGCGACGATATGCAGTCGCCGTTTGTAGCGGTTGTTGAAAAAGCTGCCGACGCCGTGGTCAACATCTCCGCTGAAACAAGGCGCGCTGAAGGGCCGTGGTGGTACTATGGTACGCAGACTTCGACATCGCTCGGTTCCGGGTTTTTCTTTCGCGAAGACGGGTATATTCTCACCAACAATCATGTCATCAGAGATGCTGTTGAGATGACTGTTCGTACGGCGGCTGGGTACGAGTACCAGGCCAGGCTGGTGGGAGCCGATCCACAGACGGACCTGGCGGTTATCAAAGTCACGCCAGAGGAGCAGATAGAGGTTATTCCGTTTGGTAACTCTGATGAGACCAAGATCGGTGATTGGGCTATTGCTATCGGAAACCCGTTTATGAAGGAGGGGCTGGACCGGACGGTCACTGTTGGCGTGGTATCAGCAAAGGGGAGAAGCTCACTCAATTTCGGCAGTGATACGCCGGGTTATCAGAACTACATTCAGACCGATGCCGCCATCAATCCGGGCAACTCGGGAGGCCCGCTGCTTAATCTTCGAGGTGAGTGTATCGGCGTTAATGCCGCGATAACTTCCCCGACCGGTACCTCGGTTGGAATCGGCTTTGCCATTCCGATCAATCTGGCTCGAGCCGTTGTCCCCGATCTGATTGA
This sequence comes from Candidatus Zixiibacteriota bacterium, assembly GCA_003641405.1. Taxonomy (GTDB): domain Bacteria; phylum Zixibacteria; class MSB-5A5; order GN15; family FEB-12; genus B22-G1. Next base: position 5,024 of record QNAF01000044.1, read on the forward strand.
GAATGGACGACCGAGCCGGGGATGGCTGGGTGTACGCATGTCCAAACTGACGGAAAAAGAGGCCAAACGCCTGGGACTTGAAGCCGTGCGAGGTGTGGTAGTCGAGTCAATAGTCGATAATTCACCGGCGCAGCGTGCCGGACTGCAGCACGGCGATATCGTTGTTGGTTTCGACAATAAAGAGGTCAAAAACGAAAACCAGTTCAGTGTGCTGGTCTCATCTGTACGACAGGGTGAAATCGTGCCAATGGAAGTGATTCGGGATGGTGAACACCTGTCTCTGAAAGCTATGATCGGTGATCGCGACACGTTCCTGGCGACAATTGACGAGCAGAACCAGCAGGCACCGGATCGGTCAGGATTCTGGCTGGGGATGGAAGTGATTGAGTTTACGCCTCGGATAGCTGAGGATATCGGGGCGGAACATGTAGCCGGACTTTACGTTGTAGGTATTTACCCCGGTAGTGCGGCCGACCGAGCTTCGATAGCCGAAGGCACGATCATAATGAAGGTGGACAATGAGCCTGTCGGGACGCTCAGCGAGCTCGAAGGAGCCGTCGATGCCATAGATCGAGGGAAATCACGCATTCCTCTGATCGTCCAGGAACCAGATGGCTCAATTGCCCGCAAAGTGATCAGGAAGTAATCTGCATGCGAAGCAGTTATTGGAGAGATATAAGAGTTGGCCTGCAAAGGCCATTGCATACCATAGGAACCGCAATTAGGAAGGAGAAATTAGGGACACGTGGCTAAACAATCCCTAAAATACCGCGATGAAGACAGGTCTTTGGATCTGTATCTTCGTGAAATCGGGGAAACCCCCCTAATTAACGCCGCCGAAGAAGTACGGCTTGCACGTAAGATAAAGCAGGGTAGCCAAAAGGCCCTGGAAGCACTAACCCGTGCAAATCTCCGCTTCGTAGTCTCGGTGGCCAAGCAGTACCAGAATCAGGGACTCTCCCTGGCTGATCTAATCAATGAAGGCAATATTGGCCTTATAAAAGCAGCCAAGAGGTTTGATGAGACCCGGGGATTCAAGTTTATCAGTTACGCCGTGTGGTGGATCAGGCAGGCAATTCTGCAGGCGCTGGCCGAGCAGAGCCGGATAGTCCGGCTTCCGCTCAACCGCGTGGGTACACTTCACAAAATTGGCAAGATTTCCAGTCGTCTGGAACAGGGTCTGGGGCGTGTGCCATCGCCTGAAGAGATCGCGAAAGAGCTGGAACTCTCCGAAGGAGAAGTGACGGATACTCTGAAAATCTCGAATTCGCATCTATCGCTGGATGCGCCGTTTTCGGTATCAGAGGATAACTCGCTGATAGACATCCTTGAGGATGAATTTCAGCCGTCGCCTGACGAAGCTCTCCTGAGCAGTTCACTTCGGGTTGAGATCGACAAAGCACTGGACAGCCTGACAGCTCGTGAAGCTGAGGTTATCAATTTGTACTTTGGTCTGAGCAATGAGAAATCACTAACGCTGGAGGAAATTGGTGCTCGTTTCTCACTTACTCGTGAACGAGTCCGGCAGATCAAGGAAAAGGCGATCAGACGCTTGCGGCATGCCTCGCGCAGTCGTTCCCTCAGGGCGTACCTGAACTAAAAATCGTTCTCAGAACGCATCAAGCCGCCCCTCACCGGGCGGCTTTTTTTTGTTCACTTGAGTATCGACCGATTTGACCCGGCACATGGGTAACACTTCATCTTTTGCGATTCCAAGTGCCTTCTGGACACAAATCCATTGACATGACGTTCTGGTATTCCCATCTTAGTCCGACAGCAATGCCGAAGTGGTGAAACTGGTATACGCGCTGCGTTCAGGGCGCAGTTCTCGCAAGGGAGTGGGGGTTCGAATCCCCCCTTCGGCATTAGTTTTCTTGCTAACGGTTAGAATCGTATTCCTGTGATACCTCTATCGAAATTGTGGGTTATGAAGTTCTCCGATTTCTGATCAAATTGTCTGCACTGTACGACACCTGTCATCTGATATCTCGCTTCAGAACATGCCCTGACCCCATAACAAAAATGGGAGAAATCCCCCCTCGTTAGGAATCACGGTCTCTGGCACCGGATTCTGATGTAGTTGCTAGTCGTAGCAATAATTGCTATATGTATATTATGAGAATTGGGATTGATAATTGTGAGTAGCAAGACCAAAATCCTTATCGTAGAAGACGAACGGGATATCGCCGAGTTGATTGTCTACAACCTGGAACGCGAGGGTTTTCAGGTTGAGACAGCGGTGTCAGGTGAGGAAGGTCTGGATAAAACCAAGAAGGAACACCCTGACCTGGTTGTGTTGGATATCATGCTTCCTGAGATGAACGGTCTCGATGTCTGTCGGGCTCTCAGATTGGATCAGGCCACCCGGAGTATTCCCATCATCATGCTGACCGCGCGTAATGAAGACATTGACGTTGTAACTGGTCTGGAGGTTGGAGCAGATGATTACATCACCAAACCTTTCAGCCCAAGAGTTCTGATTGCCCGTATCAGGTCTGTGTTACGTCGCTACAAGGAGTCGGTTGAATCCAAATCTGAATTTCTGCAGTTTGGTGAACTAACAATTGACTGTGGTAAACGTCGGGTTACCGTGTCCGGTTCTCCGGTTGAGTTGACCCATACTGAGTTTGAGCTTCTGTTTGTCCTTGCCGGTCGCCCTGGCTGGGTTTTCAGCAGGATTCAATTGATAGACTCTCTTCGAGACGGACAGCTTGTGATAACCAATCGAGCCATTGACGTCCAGGTGGCCAACCTTCGGAAAAAGCTGACTGTTTGCGGACACTACATTCAGACAGTCAGGGGTGTTGGCTATCGGATGACGGAGACACCATGAAACGACGTCCGCTATTCTGGAAAGTATATCCCTACTACTTTTTCGTTATCTTCATATCGCTCTTGCTGGCGGCGCTTTATGGCGCTCGCGAAATGAGAACATTATACATTGGCCAACTTACCAGCACGCTTGAAGCACGGGCCAGAGTCGCAGAGCGGCTCCTGAAACCTTTGCTGAGCGCAAACGAGACCGCACAACTGGATCGGGAATGTAAGGAGATTTCAAGAGTCTCAAGTACGAGGATCACCGTCGTAGATGCTCGGGGGGTTGTGCTCGGCGATTCGCATGAAGACCCGCTCTCGATGGAGAACCACGGCACGCGACCGGAAATAGTCCTGGCTTATGGCGACGAAGTGGGAGTGAAGACCCGGTACAGCAACACGCGGCAGGCAAATATGATGTATGTAGCCATTCCCGTTAAGCAAGACAACGAGGTTATTGCGGTCGTGCGGGTGGCTGTTTCCGTGTCAGCGGTTGAGAATGTTCTAACGTCCTTCTATCGGAACATTGCGATTGGCGGCGTGCTCATCATGGTGCTGGCAGCTCTGATCAGTATGGCAGTACTCAAACGTTTGACAAATCCTCTCCGAGAATTGCGGAACGGAGCCGGTCGCTTTGCCGCCGGAAACCTGGATTCCAGACTGCCTGTTCCAACTACCGAAGAGATCGCTGACCTGTCGGAATCGATGAACAAAATGGCGGAGCAACTTGATGTGCGAATCAAAACGATCGCACAGCAACGTAACGAAAGGGAAGCTATACTGTCCAGCATGTCCGAGGGCATTGTGGCGCTCGACGCTGATCAGAAGATCGTATTACTCAATCGAGTGGTGGCTGGTTTTCTTAACCTGGACATCACAGAATCTCGCGGTGAGACCTTCTATGAAGTGATCCGTATTCCATTGGTGCTGGAGTTCGTGGAGAGAGCTATGCACAGTACTGACATTACTGAAATGGAAATCAAGATGTCGGGGGTGTCCGATAAGTACTTTCAGGCACGAGCGGCAGCACTCAAAGACAGTTTCGGTGAGAAGGTCGGCGTAGTAGTTGTTTTCAACGATATTACCCGTCTTAAGAAACTGGAGAGCATTCGTCGCGACTTTGTGGCCAATGTCTCTCACGAGTTGAGAACCCCTATCACAGCCATAACCGGTTCGGTAGAGACTCTGCTGGATGGTGCTATGGACAACTCGGACGACAATCGACGATTTATGGAGATGATAGCGAGACACTCGGACCGGCTGAATAGCCTGATTGAGGATTTGTTATCACTGGCACAGATCGAGAGCGAGACTGAGCAGATCGGGGCAGGTCTAACCCGCATATCCGTGAGCGATGTTATAGCATCGTCTCTATTGGCCTGTCAGGAAAAAAGCCGGATGAATGAGGTGAACATATCCTCTTCCTGTGATCCGAATCTGGAAGCGAATATCAATCGAGGGCAGTTGGAGCAGGCAATAACAAATCTGATAGACAACGCCATCAAGTACAGCAACCGGGGCTCAACCGTAGATGTTGAAGTAACTTCGTCCGGTGACGAGATCGTGATCTCGGTTCAGGACCGGGGAGTAGGTATTGCAGCGGAACATTTGCCCCGACTATTTGAGCGATTCTACCGTGTGGATGAGGCCCGGAGCCGAGACGCCGGTGGAACCGGCCTGGGTCTGGCTATCGTAAAGCATGTTGCAGTTGCTCACAAAGGACGCGTCAGCGTTGACAGTATACTCGGCAAGGGAAGCTCTTTTCGCATTCATCTCCCTCGAACACAATAAGTTAGCATACGCCTAACGAGTCTTATCGTCCTCGCTATCTTTCCAGGGGAATAAACAAACATCTAACTTGTTCTTAACAAAATCTTAACATGCTGTGTGCTCATTTGCCTCCGTATGTGTTGTGATAACATTCAGCTAGTGGAGGTACTATGGAACACGTGCTCAAGAGCACGCTGGTGAGAACACTGCTTCTATCGCTAACAGCAGTGGCAGTGTTCGCTCAGGTCGGGATGGCCGGAAACTGGTGGGAGAAGGTCAAGATCAAAGGTGATTTTCGCTATCGCCATGAAATGATTAGCAAGGAAGACAAAGACGCTCGTCACCGGCAACGCGTAAGAGCTCGTCTGGGTGTGTTTGGCCAAGTATCGGAATACACTAAGATCGGCATCCAGCTAGCCAGTGGTTCAAACGACCCGGCATCAACCAATCAGACGCTTGACGGCGCTTTTTCAACAAAGGGCATAGGGATTGATCTGGCGTATTTTGCCACCGGATTCAAAGGCGTTGAAGGCCTGACGGTTATTGGTGGTAAGATGAAAAACCCGTTCTTCAAACCGGGCAAGGCAGAGTTGATATGGGATGGCGACGTGAACCCGGAAGGCGGCGCGGCCACTTTCCAAAAGAAGACTGACAGCTATGTCCTGACTCTGACAGGCGCCGGATTCTGGATTGATGAGCGATCATCCTCAGATGATTCATACATTGCGGCCGGACAAGCGGTTGGCCGTCTGTATTTCAATGAGAAGAAGTCTAACCTCGTACTTGGTGGAAGTATCTTCAACTACGCCAACGCCGAGGGTTATGAACCGTTCTTCGACCACGGGGATCCGATGGGAAATTCGAGTTACGAGCATATAGACACGCTGGTGGGGGACGTCGATGACACAACTTTCGTTTCAACAACTTGCTATCTCACCGGCTTTGAGGTAATAGAACTGTTTGCCGAAGTAACCCACAAATTCCAGAACATTCCAGTCACAGTCATCGGAGACTTTGTTACCAACAATGCGGCGGATAGTCTCAATACCGGCTGGCTCGTTGGTTTGCGAGTGGGCAAAGCCAAGAAACCGGGATCCTGGGAGTTCCGTTACAACTACCGCAGTCTCGAAGCAGATGCTGTACCGGGCATATTTACCGACTCGGACTTTCGAGGTGGTGGCACCGATGCCAAGGGTCATGAGATAGGCGGAGCTGTTCAACTGGCGACTAACACTGCTTTCAAGGCAACCTTTTTCAGCAACGAGATTGGTCTTGAGGAAACCGAAACAGAAGATTTTGGACGGCTGCAAGTGGACTTGCAATTTAAATTCTAAAATGGATAGGAAAACCAAATCAAGGAGAAACAAATGAAGAAGATCATGATCTGCGGACTACTTCTTATTCTAGCGGCTAGCTTCGTGATGGCAGGTACTACTATCACTATCAAAGGCTCTGACACTCTCGTGCGTTTAGGTCAGCGCTGGGCGGAAGAATACATGAAACACAATCCGGATGTTGTCATTCAGATTTCCGGCGGTGGTTCAGGTACCGGCATTGCCGCGCTGCTCAACGGAACTACCGACATCTGTGAAGCCTCACGCGACATGAAAGAAAAAGAGTACAAGCTGGCCGAAGATAAAGGCATCAAGCCATACCGGGTGTCGGTGGCATTGGATGGTATTGCCGTATTCTTTAACGAGGCCAACCCGGTCGAGAAACTTAGCTTCGCACAATTGAAAGGTATCTACACTGGTGCCATCATGAACTGGAAAGAAGTCGGTGGTGAAGATGCCCGTATTATTCTTTACGGTCGCGAGAACAACTCCGGCACCTATGCCTTCTTCAAGAAAAAAGTACTCAATAAAGAAGACTATAATGAGTATACCCAAACTCTTCCGGGAACTGCCGCGGTAGTCAACGCCGTGTCCAAGGACAAAAACGGGATCGGCTACGGTGGGCTGGCCTGGGCGAAGGGTGTGAAATTTGCGGGAGTGATGGCCAATGACACCACTGAAGCGGTACTGCCGAGTGTGGAAACAGTCTCCAATGGAACCTACCCGATTTCCCGGGAACTGTACTGGTTCTTCAACGGCAAGCCGACCGGCGAGTTGAAGAAACTCGTCAACTGGGCACTCTCCAAAGAGGGACAGAAGATTGCCGAGGAAATCGACTACGTGCCACTGTCAAAGGAAGGTGCTCTGGCCAATACAGTCAAGTAGCCCGACTTGCGGCAGGATAGCCGCACGGAAGTGTATGAGATGAACCGTTTGAAGTTCAAACCCAAGTCCAGAGTCCGGGAATTTCTCGGCGAAAAGCTGATTGCGATCAATGCCCTTGCGGCATTGGTGGCAATCGTCTTGATATTCGCTTTTATCTTCAAGGAAGCGATACCCATCTTCACCGATCAGGAAATCCAGCAGGAAGCCAGTGTCGATAAGATGACCTTCAAGCAGGAATTCTACGAGGGCCGCGATCCCAAATGGTCATGGCAACCCAACTCGGAAGTCCCCAAGTACTCCATTCTGCCACTGTTGATTGGCAGTCTCAAGGCTGCCCTGGTGGCTATGCTGTTTGCTATCCCGCTTGGCGTTGGGGCCGCTATCTTCTCGGCGGAATTTGCTTCACGACGATGGCGAGAGATTATCAAACCTGCCATAGAGATGCTGGCCGGGATTCCATCGGTGGTACTTGGGTTCTTCGCGCTGATTATTCTGGCTACCGTAATGCAGGATATGTTTGGCTTCCTCTTCAGGCTCAATGCTGTTACTGCCGGTGTCGCATTGGGTTTGGCGGTCATTCCCATTATATTCACGGTAGCCGAGGATGCAATGACATCGGTGCCATCGTCGCTGCGTGATGCTGGTCTGGCCCTGGGAGCCAATCATTGGCAGGTGTCATTGACGGTGGTCCTGCCCGCTGCCCTGCCAGGTATCGCCGCTGGAGTGGTGCTGGGATTCGGTCGAGCCATTGGCGAGACAATGATCGTGCTGATGGCCTCCGGCAATGCAGCGATTATTAGCGGCAGTCTGACCGATTCTATGCGGACAATCTCTGCCTCAATCGCCGCCGAGTTGGCTGAAGTAGTGTTTGGCAGTGCTCACTACAGCGTGCTCTTCTTCCTGGGCACCCTGCTGTTTGTCATTACGTTTCTGATAAACCTGTGCGGTGAGCTTGCGGTAACACGTATGAAGCAGCGCCTACAGGGGAGACTGTCGTGACCATATCAGCCCCCACCAGAACTAAAAACGCTGCTGCGACAGTCAACAAACTGGTATTCAAACCCAAGTCTCGAGGGTATCTCCCCAAGGGCCTTTGCATGCTGGCATCGTTGCTGATCATAATCATACTGGCGGTCGTTCTGGGCAATATCGTGATAGGTGGCACCGGAATGATTACCTGGGATTTCCTGAGCAGTCCGCCTGAAAACGGCATGGAATCCGGCGGGATTTTTCCGGCCATTTTTGGCACTGTGGCGCTGGTGATCCTGATGA